>JBLMXE010000465.1:0-4409 GCA_050257615.1 Chlamydiota bacterium
GGGGGCACCTGCCGGCCCGAAACATAAAACCTGGCGTGCATAAGGAATGCACATAAACCGCAAAAGCGTTCAGCTTTAGCGGCAGGCGCAGTCCCTTCCCGAAGCAAACCCGGAGTTCACAACTACATGCAACCGCCTGCCCTACTAGGCATTTCCCGGTATCTTCTACCGGTTTGGAAAATGGAAGGCAAAATGCACCAACTCCGGTGCGCGTACAGAGTTGTGCCCGGCGCCTGGCGTAAAGCTAACTCCCCCCGCTGTTAACGCCACACGCGCAGAGTCGCCGCGATGGCTGTGTTTCCTGCGTCATATGTCCGGCCCTGGACAACGCAGGAACAATCATGCCACACCGCACTATGACTGCCGTCACAGCCGGGGGAATTCCATTAGCAGAGACTAGCAGCCATGAAAAATGAGCGTGGCGCAACCATCGTAGAAGCAGCCTTGGTGCTGCCCGTGTTTTTCTTGCTGGTAATGGCCATTCTGGAATTCGGACTGGTCTTCAGCACCTATCACACCATGGTGGGTGCGGTGCGGGAGGCAGCGCGGTATGGCGTTACGCCCAATCCATTCGATACGAATCCAGGAATGGCCTACCAGCTGCCAAGCAATGATCAGATAGCCGCCAAGGTCTGTGACAAGATGCGCGCCGGCGTTTTTGGTGTGGGCCAGGTTTCCGCCTGCACCGGCGGCTCGCCTGCCACCCTGAACACCGGCACCTGTCCCGCCGCTTCCGGCACCCAGCCTGCGGTGAGCACCGAGAACGTTTATATCGGCCAATGCACGGCGCCTGTGCCTTTGCCATATAAGTGCGCCACGCCTTCGGGCTTTTGTGGAACCGAGACCTATGAGCAGGTGGAAGTGCATCGCACCGTGCAGTTGTTCTGGGGCTGGCAAATACCGCTGACGGCCAGCGCCGTCATGCGCTCGGAGCAGAACTGATGATACGAGATCGCTCCCGGGAAAGCGGCACCCAACTGGTGGAGTTTGCGGTCATTCTGCCGGCCATCATTCTGTTCTCTTTGCTGGCGGCGGAAGGCGCCAACATGTTCCGCGTGTATGCCGTGGTGGCCAATGCCTCGCGGGAAGGGGCGCGGGTCGCCACTCTGGCCTGGTATTCGCCGGGAGCGATGAAGCAGAATGCGCAGACGACGTGCTCGTTCACGGGCAATTCTTTAACCAGCTCGAACGCCGTCTGCCAGGATGTGGCCAACTACGCGCAGAACAATGGGCTCATCGGCAGCAGCTTGCAGCGCTGCTCCACGCTGACCGTAAACGTGAATCAGGCTTATCAGGCGCCCAGTGACAGCGCACCGCGTTATTCGCTGATCAGCGTAAGCTGCGCCTATCAGTTGCGCTGGCTGCCGCGCCTGCCGTTCTACAGCATTTCCAATTCTTTAAACGTTACACGGGCCACTGCGTTCCTGAATTTTTACTGAAGAGGTTTCGGCTATGAAATGCAGGAAGGAACAGGGTTCGGTTGTGCTGATGACGGCCGTTTTGGTGCCGGTTCTGCTATTTGTAATTGGGCTGGCCACTGATTTCGGCATTATGTACGCGGTGCGCAATTCGGCGCAAAATGCAGCCGATGCGGCGGCGCTGGCGGGCGTCTTCGACTACGCCTGTTCGCAATCCGGGGGCAACTGCCCGGCGGAGCTGCCGGCTTACGTTCTCAACGATTCGACGGGCAATGCCGCCGCGCAAAATGCCTTTGCAGCCAATCCCTTCCTGGGAAGTGCCAGCGCTACGATGACGCCGACGCCGGGCGGTTATAGCTGCCAGGATGCGTTGGGCTATCAGAACTATTGCTATAAGGTAACGGTGGCCGCCAACAGTCCCACTTTCTTTTCCAGGGTGTTTGGCAAACAGACCGTTCCGATTACGGTAACCGCCCTGGCCCAAACCAATAACGGATTGGGCGTGGGGTCGCCGAGCTGTGTGCGGCCCGTGTTCGTGCCCGATTCCGCCATCCCCTGCACTTACAGCGGAGGTGTATTGAGTTGCCCGCAAGGCCCGGTCACCATCTCAAATATCCGTCCTACCAGTCCGAGCAAAGCCACCGCCTTCACTCCCAGCACCTATTATTCGCTGGATTTTTCCAGCCTGCTGCAGAACATCACCGACCCGACGAACACTCCGTCGAATATCCTGAACGCCACCAATCCAGTAGTCTTCAGCGATGGCACGGTGATTGACAATAGCGGTCAAGGCCCGAACTCTCCCTATGCGCAGGCGTGGTATCAATGCACGGTGACAGCGCTGCACTGCGGGCAATACGTGCGGGTGCAAACCGGGCTGGCGCCAAACACCACAACCAATTCCGTTAATTTCCTGCTGGCTGACAGCAACGACAAAAGCGAGTACATCTTCCCCATGTGGGACGCGACCCAGACCAGGGTGAATGGAAATGAGATGTTCGCCATGATCGTGGGCTGGGCCCAAATGTCGGACTTGCATTGCGTTAATCCCAGCACGGGAACCACCGATTCCCCTTGCCTGAACGGCGATAACATCACGGCGCAGTATGACACTTACAAGGCGTGCGAGGGTGGGGGGAATAGCGGCGGCAGTGAAGCCGGCTCCTATACAACGCCTGTGCGCCTGGTCAGGGACATCCCGTAGCCGCTCCATCCGCGGGCTGCCGGATACAATTAGACCGGAGGCCGCATGGAGCGCATCAAGATCGAGCAGCATTCTTTCACCGGCACGCTGTGGGCGGCGGCATGGCTCTTCACCATTGGATTTCTCCACCTTGGTTTCTGGCAAGGCGTGCTGGCCATTGTGTTGTGGCCCTACTATCTGGGATTAAGAATAAGCTCGCTGGTGCACTGATCGCCTGGAAGCATGCATCGGGGCGAGATAGGGTGATGGGATTTGGCTCCAGCAGGTAGGTGCCATACTTTCCAAACCAGCGATAGCGGAAGCAATACCCGGGCTTGGGCACAACTTCCGCCACCCGGATGGTGGCGTCTTCTACGCCGGCCCCAAGGAACAGGCCGATGGCTTCTTGGCGATGATTGCCGTCCCTAATGTAGAAGGTGGCGTGCTCCGTGGCACACACAATAAGCGGGGGCAGCGGCTTACGGCGCTGCAACTTGCCCAGCCACTTGGCCAGAATCTCAATGTGTTTGCAACTACCCGCCGGCTCCAGTTCGCGGTAGGCAATGCTGCGAAATCTCAGCTCCACGTTGCCGCGCCAGCGGCAGGGAGCGTGGCAGCAAACCCACTGCTTCGATAAATAGTCCTGATATCGAATTTCAGAGCTGATGGGGGCGAGCGTCGCCCTGCTTGCGTGCATGGTTCCTCCGCTGGAATTCGTTGACGGTGGTTCAACCCAGACGCGGCCCTGCCGTCTGACCTATTGGCGAAAGAAGAGGCGGAGGTCTAGCACAGGCGGGTACAGATCAGAGCAAGGCGCGAGGAACTATCATACGCAAGCTGCGGCGCCTCGAAACTGTGGAGCCGTAAAGGGGCCAGGACAACCACGGGGACAACCAGTCCGCCGATCGCCGCAACCAGCAAGTGGAGGATGGGGGAGCCGCCGGCATAGATTGCCGGAAGCAAGAGGGTGGCCGGGTGGGCGAAGATAATGAAGATCGCCAGTACCGCCATACTCGCCAGAAGCAACTTGGTAATCTTGGCCACGTTTGTAGTATTGGCTGCAATGAGAGCCGGTTCAACAAAATTCGAGAGCTGCCGCGCGAATGCAGTTCTGTAATGAATTCAGAGCAGTTAGAAACCTAACCAGCGCATCAGCAGCCCGGCCAGGATGCCGCCCAAAATCGGGCCCACCACGGGCACCAGCGCGTATCCCCAGTCGGAGTGGCCTTTGCGGGCGATAGGCCAGAGGGCATGGGCAAGGCGCGGCCCCAGATCGCGGGCGGGATTGATGGCGTAGCCCGTGGTTCCTCCCAGCGAGAGTCCGATTCCCCACACCAGGCTGGCTACCAGATACGGTCCCATTCCGCCCACGGGCTCGACCGCGCTCACCGCCTTGGAAAACATGGCGCCCACCACCAGCACCAGCAGGAAGGTACCAATCACTTCGCACAGCAGGTTGGAGGGGATACTGCGGATGGCGGGCGTGGTGCAAAAGCAGGCCAGCTTGGCGTCGGGATCGGGGGTCTCGCGCCAATGCGGCAGGAAATAGAGCCAGACCAGGGTCGCCCCCGCAAAGGCGCCGAGCAACTGAGCGACAGCGTAAGGCAGCACTTTGGCGAAAGTTCCCGAGCTGACGGCAAAGCCCAGAGTCACGGCGGGATTGATGTGGGCGTCGCGGCTGCCGCAAGCCACCGCGGTGAAGACGCCGGCCATGACAGCAAAGGCCCAGCCGCTGGTAATGACCATCCAGCCCGCGCCTTCCGCCTTGGTGCGCTTGAGCACCACGTTGGCGACCACGCCGTCGCCCA
>JBLMXE010000466.1:0-7195 GCA_050257615.1 Chlamydiota bacterium
CCCCCATGCCCAGGCCCAGTACAAAGCGGAAGCAGGCCAGCATGAGAATCGTGGTGGAAAGGCCGGAAGCGAAGGAGAAAACAGAATAGGTCAGAATCGTGGCCATGAGGGCGCGCTTGCGGCCAATGCGGTCGGCGATGAAGCCGAAGAGCACGCCGCCGATGCCGGAAGCCAGCAGGGTTAGCGTGTTAAGCAGGCCGGCAGTCCCTTTGCTCATGCCCAGGTCGCGCATGATGTGGGCCAGCACCAGGGCGTAGAGCATGACGTCGAAGGCGTCGAGCATCCAGCCGAGGCCGGCGGCGATCAGGGTGCGGCGCTGGCTGCGCGGGATGGTGGAAAGAGAGAAAGCGGCGCCGGGCATGGAGGCTTGATTGTACTCGCGGGCGCGGGCGCCCGCGCCACATAGGTCTAGGTTTGCTTGGGGTTGTGCAGCAGGTGGAAATAGCGGCGGGTTTTGTGGACATCGGCCGCGATCTGGGTCCGAAGCGCTTCCACCGAGGGGAACTTAATTTCCGGGCGCAGGTGGCGGAGGAAGAACAATTCGACCTCGGTCTCCGGAGTCAGGTCCAGAGGATGGAAGTTGAGCAGGTGGGTTTCGATGGCAAAAGACTCTGCGCCAAAGGTGGGACGGTTGCCGACGTTGGTCACGGAATCGAAGCATTCTTCCGCTACACGAGTACGGGTGATGTAAACGCCATCGCGCGGCACCAGTTCCTCGTAACGGCTGAGATTGATGGTCGGAACCGTGTACTTGGCGCCGTAACCGCGCCCGCGGCCCGGGTTGGAGATGATGCTGAAGGGACGACCGAGCAGGTGCCGGGCGTCACTCACGTCACCTTGAGCGGCAATCAGTTCGCGCACCCGGCTGCTGGAGACGGAGTGGCCGCGGATGCACATCTCCGGGTAAACCTTCACCTCGAAGCCGAAGTCGCGGCCGAATTCAGCGAGCTGGTGCACGTCGCCCTTGGCCTTACGTCCAAAATGGAAGTTGAAGCCTTCGTGTACCTCGCGGGCATGAAGTTTTCGGTGGAGGATTTCCTCGGCGAACTGACGCGGCGTGAGCAGCGAAAGATCGCGGGTAAAAGGCAGCAGCAGAACGGCATCGAGTCCGGTTGCGGCCAACAGGCGCAGCTTAATGGGAAGGGGAGTAATGAGAGGGGGGGCGGCATCGGGATGGAGAATGCGCGCCGGATGCGGGTCGAAGGTTACGGCCAGTGAATGCGCGGCTAGCTCGCGGGCGCGGCGCACCACCTCGCCTAAGACGTGCTGGTGGGCGCGATGCACACCGTCAAAGTTTCCCACCGTGAGCACGGTGCGGCCAAGATCAGCGGGAAGCTCTTCGAAATGGCGGTAGGTTTTCAAGCAGTTCGCGGTTCTCGGTTCTTAGTTCTCAGTTGAAGCGTGCTGCCGCAGGGCTGAAGCGTCGAGCCGTAAGACGATTGTCGAGACTCCACAATTCGTCGCCAACTACCAACTACCAACTACTAAATCTCAAATTCCAGCTTCAGGCCGTCGTGCGCCAGGCGCACGTGCGGCGGCAGGGAAGCGTTGGTCTGCTCGTGCGGCAGATCGTGACAGATGTGCGTAAAAAACGCTCTCCGCGGCCGCAGCCGTTCCACAATGCGCACCGAATTCTCCACGGTGGAATGGGTGGGGTGCGGTTTGTGCCGCAGAGCGTCCAGAAACAAAATGTCCAGATTCTGGAGCTGGGCGAACGACGCCTCAGGGATGGTGCTGAAGTCGGTCAGATAAGCGGCGGAGCCGAAACGATAGCCGTAAATTTCGTTGTCGCCGTGGAGAACCTTGACCGGCTCGAAGCGGGCGCCAAACAGCTCCAGCGGTCCGTTCACGATGTGCATTTCCACCTGCGCCATGGTGCCGTACTTATACTCATCGTCAAAAATGTAGCGGAACATGCCGCGCACCACCCGGGCCACGGTTTCGCTGGCATAGAGCGGGATACGCTGGTGGCGATGAAAGCTGAGCGGGCGCAGGTCGTCAAGCCCCAGAATATGGTCGGCGTGGGCGTGGGTGTAGAGCACAGCGTCCAGGCGGTGCACACCTTCGCGCAGGGCCTGCTCGCGGAAGTCGGGAGTGGTATCAATCAGGATAATGTGGCCGCCGTACTCAATTAGCACGGAAGGGCGGGTGCGCCGGTCGTGAGGATCAGAGGAAGTGCAAACGGCGCAATCACAGCCGATGGTGGGCACGCCCATAGAGGTGCCACTTCCCATCACGGTAAGAACTGCTCTCATTGTTGCTTAGGCCCGGGCTGGCCCGGAGCCTGGACGCCGCGCGCCAGCGCGTTGGTCACTTCGATATAGGCCATGTGCAATTCGTAAAGCACGTTCTGCAGGAAGTTTTCTTCGGCGGAGGTGAGATTGCCCTTGGTCTTGTCTTTGAGGATGTCAATGGTGTCAATGGTCTGGCGCGCGCCGATCAGGTCAATTTGCGGACGCCCGCCCTGCTCCTGGACCAGACCGAGCTGCAGCAAGGCAGTCATGTAGAGCGAGGCCAGGAAGCGCTCAAAGGTCATTTGCAGGTCCTGGGCTTGCGCGGAACCGAGTTCGCGTTTGAGCCGGGCGTCCAGATCGCGTGTGGACTGCGAGTAAGCATCGGCCGAGGCCTTCTGCTCGGCGGTGGTGGGCGGGGGCGGGGTCGGCGCCGCAGGTTCTGCCGGCTTGGCCGTCTCGACCGCGGGTTTGGGTTCGGTCGCACTCTTGGTTGCCGGCTGTTCTTCGGTTGCTTCGGGACGCAGTTCCCCTTCCGGAGTGAAGAGGCGGCGGTCGGTTACGGTGAATTCGGGCTTCTTTTCAGCCATATGTCTTCAGAGCTTCTTAGCGAATCACACAGCCAAGGGTAAAGATTCTATCCGTGCGCGGGAGGCGCCAATTTCGATCAGGGCGCCAGGAACGCCAGCTTCCTTCCGAATATAGCCCAGGGCGACGGCTATGTCTCCTTCGGGCGCGGGAAGCATGGCGGCGCTGGTGACTTCGCCCACTTCTTTGCCGCCGGCCTGAACTTTGGAACCGTTCGCGGGCAGCGGTCCTTCCACGATGCGGAAACCGGTAAAGCCGCGATGCAGGCTGCCGCGGGCGCGAATGCGCTCCACAATTTCCTGCCCAATGTAGCAGCCTTTGGTGAAGCTGAGGGCGCGCATCTGCCCGGTTTCCTGGGGCAGGTCGCGTTCGCGAATATCCTGGCCGCAGCGGGGAACGCCGGCGGCAATGCGGGCGAATTCCAGCGTTTCCGCGCCCACGGGGGTAGCGCCGGTCCTAAGCAGGGCGTCCCATAACGCGGGGGCATGGCCGGCTGCGAGCCACATTTCGTAGCCCGAGGACAGGGGATGGTCGCTGCGCACCAGGTTTACTTCGACTTCTCCATATTTCACCTGGACGAACTGGCGAGGCTGCAGGGCGGGGTACTCCAGTCCGGCGGCGCGCAGAGTTTCTTCTGCCTTGGGTCCCTGAAGTCCAAGCGCCGTCCATTCCTCGGCCGGCTTGAACTCCACCTGATCCATGATGATGAAGCGCTTCAGGTGGGGGTAGAGCTTCTCCGCCTGGGCGGCATCAGTTTCCAGCACGAAATCATCGCCGCGATTGTAGATGTAAAGATCGCCCAGGATGTGGCCTTGGGGGTTGAGCACAAAAGCGTAAAGGCCGTGTCCGGCGGGTAGATCGCGGACGTTGTTGCTGACCATGCCGTTCAGCCAGCGCACCCGGTCGCGGCCCGCAATGGTGAAACAGCGCCGCCAACCCAGGTCGTAAACGGCGCAGGCAGAGCGCAGGGCGGCGAATTCGGTGCGCGGGTCGGAGAAGACCAAGGCGGTTTCGGCGCCGCCGTATTCTCCCCGGCGCAGGCCGAGGGCAGCCAGCTTCTCGGTTGAAGTGGTGGAACCCATGCGAATCCTTAATTATACCGAGAGAGAGGAGTCAGGGCTCAGGAGTCAGGAGTCGGGTAGGTGCAGCGGTTTGCGGCCGCGCACTCCGACGGTACTGCACGCGAGATTCTTCGGCGCTGAAGCGCCTCAGAATGACGCCTTCTTGCGGAACGCGGCTCGCGAGCGAGGGCGCCCTGCCACAAAACGCAAGCTCCTTCGACGCGCACTCCTTCGCCTTCGCTCAACTCGTGCCCGTCCTGGGTGATAGAGAGAGCAGGTCCTTCACTGCGCTCCTTGCCGGCGCTCGGTCGCGCAGTTCAGGATGACAAAGAAGAAGATTGCTGACTCCTGACTCCTGACTACTGAGCCCTGACTCCTGAGTACTCCAGTGGGGCACGAATGACTTCGCCGGGACTGACTCCTTCCACCAGCTTGCCCTCGCTGACCACAAGCACGCCGCCCACCAGCACGTACTCGATGCCTTCAGAATAGGCCACCTTCTCATAGGTAGCTTTATCAATTACGCGCTGGGGATCGAAGAGGGTGAGGTCGGCGTCGGCGCCCACTTTTACCCGGCCTTTCTTCTTCATCATGGGGGCGCGCACTTCGAGCCGCTGGGCGGGCATGAGGGTCATCTTGCGCAGGGCCTCCATAAGGGTGAGGGCGTGCTGTTCGCGCACGTAGTAGCCGAGCACGCGGGCGTAAGTACCGGCGCCGCGGGGGTGGCCCTTGCCATCCACAATGAGGCCATCGCTGGCGATCATGGTGAGCGGACTGGAGACGGCCAGGCGCGCGATATCCGCAGGAATGGCGTGAATGATGACCATCCCGCCCTGCTTGCGATATTTCTCAAAGGTTTCCTGCGTAAGGCGCTCGCCGGTGGCCACCCACTGCAGGTCGTGATAGGTGATGCCCATGCCCTTCTGCCAGCCGGGGCCGAAGAGGGCCGAACCCAGGTCGGTCATGGCGGCGGTATAGGGGTAGCACTCGGTGGTGACGTCCAGGCCGTGCCGGCGAGCGCCCGCAATGGAAGCGAGCATTACGGGAGTGGAACGCAGGCCAGTACTGGAGATGTGGACCACGTGCAAGGACGCGCCGGTAATTTCGGCGGCGGCGAGGGCTTCCTCAAGCGAAGCCATGGGGCTGTCGGGATCGTTGCCGCCACGCAGGTGCACGAAAGCGGGTGCGTGGTACTTGGCCGCCGCGTCAAACATCTGGATGATTTCCCAGCGCGTAGCCGCAGGGACATAGCCAATGCCGAAGCCGACGCCGAGCGCTCCGCGGGCCAGACCATGCTCCAGGTCGCGTTTCATTTCCGCAATCTGTCCGGGAGCGGCGACGGTGGTGGCGCCCAGATCGTGGGGGAGGAAGGTGCCGGAATCGTGCATCAGGCGCATACGGGTGGGGACGTGACCTACGGTGGCGCCATAGTTGATGAGCGCCTTGCCCTGGCGCTCGCCATACCACTGGTCTATGTCGCCCACGCCAATTTCCAGCTCCAGCGCCGTGGTAACGCCGTCCATGGCCTTGTAGCGGTAGTTCTCCGCATCCTGGCCGTGGGAGTGCGGGTCAATGAAGCCGGGAGCGACCACTAGCCCGCGCGCGTCAATGCTCTTCTTGCCGCGAATTTCTCGCCCAGTGATCGCGGCAATACGGTGGCTGTTGATGCCCACGTTGCGCACCGCGTCCAGGCCGGATTCCGGGTCCATGACCCGGCCGTGGAGGATGACTAGATCAAAAGTTTGTCCTGCGGGCTGCGATTGGGCGGAGGCAAGCACTGCGAACAGAGAAATAAGAGCGAGCAGTAGGAGACGTTTCATCATGGGAGTCGGTTGTGGAGCAGCATTGTGCCTGCAGGAGAGAAGAAAGGCAACTGACCCGCGTTGATCCGCGGTTATCAGCGGCCAGTGAAGTTGGTTTTACGCCGTGACATCGGCCACCGCAGTCGCGGCTTTCTCCAGGCGGCTAAGGCCGAGCAAGGCGGCGCCCAAAGCGCAGACGTATTCGCAGTCTTTGGGAACGTTGACCTTGACCTGCAGGCGCTGTTCCAGCGCCTTGACCATGCCGCGCTGGCGCGCGACGCCGCCGATAAAGGTCAACTCCGCGGCCAGATTGACGCGCTTCAGCAAAAGGCCGGCGCGGCTGGCCAGCGAGTCATAGATGCCGCAGAGAATGTCTTCCACGCTCACGCCTGCGCTGACGTGATTGATGATTTCGCTCTCCGCCAGCACGGCGCAGATGCTGGAGATGGGCTGCGGGTTCTCCGCCTGCAGGGCCAGTTCACCGACTTTTTCCATGTCCACCTGCAGGTACTTGGCGGCGCGCACGATGAAGCTGCCGGAGCCGGCGGCGCACTTGTCGTTAGTTTTGAAGGCTCGCACGCGTCCTTTGTGAGTTAGAGCGACGGCGCGGGTGGACTGGCTGCCGATGTCAAGCACGGTGGGGGAGTCGGGAAACAGAAACCAGGCGCCGCGGGCGGCGCTGGTGATTTCGGTGACCTGGGTGTCGCGGAAAGAGGGGCTGTAGCGGCCGAAGCCGGTGGCCACCACGTAGGGAGTTTCGCGCGGCCCCAGGCGAGCCATGTCGCGAGCCTCGACCAGAGCCGCCGCCGCGGCCTTCTCCAGGTGCACGCCGGTCTTGACCATGCCGTGGCCCAATACGCGGGGCGCTTCGCCGTTGCCGCCGCCGACGATCACGGCCTTGGTGAGCGCAGTTCCGATATCAATTCCCGCCGTGTGCCGCATGTTCGGTCCTCCACAAGCCAAATTCGAAACTTTGGTCCAGCTTCTCCAGGGCAAACAGGGCCGCGCCGATAGCGCCGGTAAAGTGCGCCTCGGGGCTGACCTGCAGTCTGCAGCCCAGCACCTCCTCCAGAGCCCGCACCATGCCGATGTTACGGGCCACGCCGCCGGTCATGGTGACTTCCGAATCCAGGGGAATGCGTCGGGCCAGGGAAATAGTGCGCTTGGCAATGGCCTGGTGCACGCCGCCCAGAATGTCTTCCCCCTTCTTACCTTGGGCGAGGTAGGAAAGAATGTCGGATTCGACGAACACCGTGCAGACCGTGGCAATTTTCACGGGTTTCGTGGCCTGGAGCGAGAGCGGCCCAATTTCATCCAGGCTGATGCCCATGACGTCGGCGGCATTGGAAAGAAAGCGGCCGGTGCCGGCGGCGCACTTGTCGTTCATCACGAAGTCGCGCACTTCGCCGGCCTCGCCCACGCTGATGGCTTTGGAATCCTGCCCGCCCATATCAATCACGGTGCGCGTGCCGGGGAACAGGTAGTGGGCGCCGCGGGCGTGGCAGCTGATCTC
>JBLMXE010000467.1:0-4843 GCA_050257615.1 Chlamydiota bacterium
AGAAAAAGGAACTGGGCGTTGGGCACCAGTTTCTGCAGGTCGGAGGAGTAGACCAGGCGGCCCACCCGCACATTGCGGCGGATGACCTCCTGCAGGTCTTTTTCATGGAAGGGGATCTCGCTGCGAGCGCGTGCCAGCAGGCTTTCGGAATCCTGATCGCAACAGAAGACGGGAGTGCCAAAATCAGCGAGGCAGGCGGAAATCACTGTTCCCAAGAAGCCCGAGCCATACACCCCAATGGGTAGCATCCCCTGCGCGCTCCGATAGTTAGCGTTAGCGGGACGGCGGAAAACGTGGAGTGCCGCCTCGCCCACCCCTGACACTTATGTACTGCCACGAATGGACAGTGGCAAGGCACGATGGGGACGTGTACTCGCCAAACTTCGGTAACTAAGGTCCCAATTGAGAATGCCGTTTCGAAGTGGGTGAAGGACGAAATCCCCGCAAGAAGTTTAGCGGCCGCCCTTGACCGCCAGGCTCCCGCCCAGAGGCACCGGCGCCAGGTCTTCCCAGGTGTCACCCGGCGCTTCGCGCACAAAGGTAAGCTCTTCGATGAGCACGCGCCGGCTGCCCTGGTATTGCGACCAGCGCTGCTGCGCCACCTGAAAGGCGTCGCTGGCTTCCTCCTCCGTGGCCACTTTGACGATGGTCAGGTGCGGCATGTAGGGCCAGGGCTCCTCGGCCTGCAGGGCGTTATTGTTGAGCTGATCGTGCAGCTCGCGCAGGCGGTAGGCGGCATGGGCGACGCGGATGAAAACCGTGGGGGTAACGGGAATGAAGGTTTCCACCTCCCCCAGGGCCACCTCAAACGGACTGGCATTGCGGCAAATGCGCTCCACCGCCTCGCGTGCTTCGGCCTCCGTGCCCTGCAGCGGCCGGGGCGGCAGAACGGTGATATGTGCGGGCAGATGGGAGAGAGCGGGGTGGAGCTCGCCGCGCAGGCGCTCCACGAATTCGCCTACCGGCGCTTTGATGTAGGCGACCAATGCGTAGTGCAAAGGTGGCATTCTTGGACGAATTATACCCCGGAGAGGAAAGTTCGCGCGGTGCGCCGGGGCCATGGGCTACTCTGCGCCCGCCCGGTTTTGCACTTCCGGCTGGCCTTCACGGGAAGAGAGGTTTATCTCCCGCAGCATATCCAGCACGGCAATGGCCAGCGAAACCACGACGGGGCCAATAAAAATCCCCATTATGCCGAAGGCCCGCACACCGCCCAGCAAGGCAAAGAAAATAAGGAGATTGTGCATTTTGGCACGGCCGCTTACCACATAGGGCCGGACCACGGTGTCCACCTGCGCCACCACGGCCGCTCCCCACCCCAAAAGAATGAGCGCCTTGACCCAGTGTCCGGCTATGAGGAGGGCGAAGGCCACAGGCACCCAGACGATTCCGGTCCCGACCACCGGAACCAGAGAGGCCAGGGCGGCTACCAACCCCCACAGAACCGGGGAGGCGGCGTCCAATACCCAGAAGGCAAGACCGGTCAACAAACCCTGTGCCAGGCCAACGGCGATGCCGCCATAGACGCTGGCCAAAATGGTCTCGCTGATGCCGGCAACCAGCCTGCCCGCTTGTTCGTGGGTTAGCGGCAGCATCGCCGCCGTGCGCTGGAGAATCCCGCGGCCGTCCCGAAATAAGAAAAACAGAGTAAAAAAAGCCACCACCGTTCCCAGAATCAACGCCAAGAGGTTGCTTACCGCCGTTGCCCCCAGCGAGACCAGGTAGCGGCTGGCCTGGTTTACCCAACCCAGCAGAGTGGAGCGCAGGTCGAGGCGGGAAACGTCCATGTACCTGCCGAGCACTCGCACAGGCCCTTCCAACAGGTGCGTCAGATAGGGGCTCAGGCCGCCCTGCGCGGCGCTTTTCTCGCCCAGCGAGCGATACAGCTCGCCCAGTTCTCGGGTCACGGCTACGCCCAGGAAGATGGCCGGAATAGCAACCACCAGCATCACCAGGATGGTGGACAGAGTGGCAGCCAGGTTCCGCCGCGCCAGCCGCGATTGGATCCGGGCGTGCAGCGGGTAGAAGACAATAGCTAAAACGATGGCGGCAAAAATGGGATTGAGGAAGGGTTCGGCAATGCGGTAGCAAAGATAAAGCGCCACCCCGGCCAGGGCCAGGAGAAACCACGTTGTCGCTTGCTTAGTGGCCATTCCGTTGCGCGCCCGACCGGCAGGGGCTGGGCACTCTCTGCCTGATTATCGCAGGTTGGGAGCGGAAAAAGCGCCGTCCGGCTGATTGGAGAGCCGCATCCGGGTAGTTTAGAATCAGTTGCAGCCGTCATGTCGGGGCGTAGCGCAGCCTGGTAGCGCACCTGCCTTGGGCGCAGGGGGTCGGAGGTTCAAATCCTCTCGCCCCGACCATTGTCTTTGGGCTTCGGCCCTCGGCTTTCCCTAAACAGAGACTATCTCGCCCAGGGGGGTCCTGCGGATTTTGCCCACCCTTTGCCAAAACCGCAAAGGGTGGGGCACCCCGTTTCGTTTTTAGGATATACTGCTCGGGCCAGGAAAAGGGTGAGCCACCCGCCACCACCCAGCATACGCGGAATACAGCCCACAAATGTTGAGTTCGACGTTCTCCTTGGAGGTTTCTACCTCAGTCACATCAACAGCAACCCGTTCCTGCGAATCGGTCCGGGGTGGAAGGCAGGCCGAAAGATTTTCCGCATCGTTACAGGCGGACCTGGCGTGGGTTGGTGGTGGCATATTTGGGATGGGCCAAGTTGGCCCTTCTAATAATGGTGACTGGGTGCGGACACTTCCAAAATCTCGCGCGAAGTTACAGCAACTGGTGAACGAGCGGGGTGAAAAACTTCGCGGGCTCTCGCTTGACGAATTGAAGCAAGTTGCTCAGGAGCCTACAGAGCACATCACAGTTGAATCACAACCATCGACCATTTCCGTGATTGTGCAACCGCAACCGGACGGCAGGGTTCGTGTGGTCGTCCAAGGAAGGCGAAGCACCTGCCCGGAAGACATGTAGCCATGGATGGATTCTACAAGGAAACAGATGGAACTGTGACCCCAATGGACCCGGCAGAGTTTTACGAGTTTGACTAGGACTCACGGTCGGGTGCCACACTGAAGTTAACCTCCTGCGAGTTTGCATGTGAGAAGTTGGAGAAGCAGCTCGTTCGCGCCGTTTTCGAATTAACCCAGGAGCTTGTTAGTCCGCCACTCTGCTTCGAAATCTGAAACCCTGGCTTGAACTTCGAGAGCAGTGCCCCGCCAAAAGGCAGTTCCAATCCATTTCTATTGACTTTTCAACGCGCAACATACATACTGGTTGGTATGTTAGCCGCCCACGAAGGGAAGCGCAGGCTGCGTGATCCAGGGCGGACACGGGAACGCTTGCTGCAAGCGGCTTTTCGAGAGATGTACAGATCAGGCTTCCAGAGCGCCGGCATCGAGACCATTCTCGCCGCCACCAATGTCACCAAGGGGGCGCTCTACCACCACTTCGGCAGCAAGGAGGCCCTGGGACATGCCGTGATCGAGGAGATCATCGCAAAAAGTAACCGCGACAAGTGGTTGCGTCCACTTTGCGGCAAGGCGCCACCCCTCGACATTTTGATCGGCATTGTCCAGAGGACATCAGTGCGGAGACTAGACGTTGAGGGCGGTTGCCCCCTGCTCAATTTGGCTCAAGAGATGTCTCCGCTGGACGAACAATTCCGCAAACGACTGGCGAGGATTTTCCATGCCTGGCAAGAAGGCATTGCCATGGCTTTGCGGAGGGGACAGGCTCAAGGGACTGTCCGCCGCGACTTGAATCCAGAAGAAGCTGCCGGCTTTTTGATCGCGACGTATGAAGGTTATGTCTCGCTAGCAAAGAATGCGCAAGATGCGAGGGTGTTGGAAGTGGGAATCAAAAATATCGTGGGGTGGCTGCGGTCTCTGCGCGCCCCTCGACGATCCCGGCGAGGCGGAGGGCGGATGTCGAAGACGCATGTTGTCAGGCAGCGGCAGCGAGTCTGACCCAGGAGAGAACGATGAACCGAAGAACATTTGTCATGGTAGCTTCTCTAAGTTTCGCTCTGACCCTAGGGCTCATTGTCACGAAGCAAGGGCAGGCACGAATGCCCAAACCCACCTATCCCAACATGGCGCCGCTCCAGCAGTATCTCATGGCTGACCGAAATGCCGAGATTGCCCTGGCGCGGAGCGCGGCGCCGGATGCCATATCGAGCGCCGCAAAAATTTTGGTCCTCGGCCGCCATGGCTACGAAACCGCCGTCAAGGGCAAGAACGGTTTTGTGTGTCTTGTGGAGCGAGGGTGGATGTCCCCTTCCAACGCTCCGGAATTTTGGAACCCCAAAATTCGAGGCCCCATCTGTTTCAATCCGCCGGCCGCGCGATCGGTTTTGCCGGCCACTATGAAGAGAACGGAAATGGTGTTAGCGGGGCGAACCAAGGCGGAGATCATTGCGGGCAACAAGGCAGCATTCGAAAAAGGCGAACTGCCAGCGCTCGAACCCGGTGCGATGAGCTACATGATGTCGAAGAAGGCATATCTCACCGATAAAGATGATCACAACCTGGCCCACTTGATGTTTTACGCGCCTCCCCTGGACGGCAAGGCCTGGGGCGCCGATCTGCCGAAATCACCGGTCATGCTGAATCCGCAATTCAAAGGCGTGCAGCCGATCGATGTCTTTGTCGTTCCCGTGGGCAGGTGGTCAGACGGAACCGCTGCTCCAGTTATGTAGGACCATGCAAACAGAAGAGCAATGCGAGGGTTCCATCATGAGCGCCCGCGAGATTCAGGATCAGAAAGCCATTGCAGGTGAGATATTCGTTCAACAAAGTGCTCACGCTGAAGCAGACGTTTCGGCTGGCCCACT
>JBLMXE010000468.1:0-4994 GCA_050257615.1 Chlamydiota bacterium
CTGATAGCTGAAAGCTGACAGTTAGTAACCGAGAACTGAGAACTGAGAACTGAGCCGTTCAGCGTGAGGGCGTCTGCACGAGGATGACGTCAACCACCCACTGGCGGCAATTCATAAGGAGAAAACACCATGCGTAGATTGAGCTACTTGTTTATGGCGTTGTCGGCCATGTGCCTGGCCACGCCACTGTTTGCCCAGGGCGGCCCCGCTGCTGCCGGCGGCATGTCGCACGCTGACTGGGTCGCCATTACCTCCGGCTTTGCCATGGCCATCGCTTCCGCCGTGTGCGGCATCGGCCAGGCGAAAGCCACCGCCGCCTCCGCCGAGGCCCTGGCGCGCAATCCTTCCGCCCGCCCCGGCATCACCCTGGCGCTTATTCTGGGCCTGGCGCTGATCGAATCCCTGGCGCTCTACACGCTGGTGATCATCTTCGCCAAGGTGTCGTGAAGCTCGGGTCAAGTTGAGTTGGAAAAAGCCTCTGTCCCAATGCGGGCAGGGGCTTTTTCGCTACGTAGCAATCAGCATTCAGCCGTCAGCATTCAGCCCCTCAACCGCAGCAATTAGCGTTTAGCAATTAGCACTTGGCCAGCACCGGGTCGTGCTGGGTCCGGCAAGACCGTGCATGGGCTAAAGGCTAAGTGCCAAATGCTAAGTGCTGGTTTTGGGCTGAATGCTGATTGCTGAGTGCTGATTGCTGGTTTCACGCCACGGGCGCGGCGATACGATGCAGCTGGTCGGCGAGAATGCGGCGCAGTTTGGAGCGCTCTTCCAGGTCAATATCCACAATTTCGAAACTGATTTCGCCCTGGTGCGCGCGCCGCAGCAGTACCTGAGTTTTGATGTGGCGCAGCCCCATCTGCAGGTCCAGAGCCGCGTCCGAGCCCAGGCGCAGGTCGGTGGTCTTCTTGGCTATGCCGCCGCCCAGGCTCAGCTCGCGCACCGCCAGCTCCGAGCGCCCCCAGGAACTGCTGGCCAGCGCGGGCACGGCGCGCTGGGGCACAATGCGCTGATAGCGCCGCTGCCGCACCCAGGGAAGCTTGTACTCCGCGTCCAATGGCAGCAATTCCAGTTCGTTCACGGTGAAGCCGCCTTCGGTTACCAGTTGCGGGCCGTATTGCGGTTCAATCTTGACCAGCGCCTGGGCCGCGGAAATGCGCAGCTCGCGCGGATAAACCCACTTCCACATCTTCCTGGCTTCCACGACGGCGCGCAGCAGGGGAATGGCGGCCGCATCTTTCAGCCGGCCCAGCGCCTCCACTACTTTCAGGCGCAGGAATGGAGAACGCGCTTCGGCGGAACCTTCGTCGGCCAGCACCAGCAACCCGGAGGTGAGGGCGTGATCGCCGCTGAAACCAATTTCGTCAATGGCCTGGGGCAGCACCGCGTGGTCCAGCACGTCCAGCATTTCGAACAGGATTTGGCCGCGCTCGGGCGCGTTGCTGGCGGCAATCTGACGCACCACCACGTCGTGGTAAAACCGGTCCCACTCCCGCAGCCGGGCCGGCAGAAGCTCCAGTACCGCCATGGGATTTACCCGGCTGAGCAGGCCTACGCTGCTGGCCGCCTGCCGCACCGGGGCCAGGCGCAGCAGCTCCCGCAAGTGGCGCGCGCCATCCTCCTGCAGCCGGTCCATCAGCTCCACCAGCCGGTCGCATTCCTCGCGCCGGTGGCAGCGCGCAAAGCGCTCCGCAATCTGTTCCGTAGCGGCTTGCGGAATGCCCCTGAGCATTTCCACCAGATCGGCGGGCAACTCCGGCAGCTGCAACGCTTCTTCAATGAATTCCGGCAGACGGTTATCTATTCCAACTCGCGGCCGCAAGTCCTGCGTTAGCACCGGGCGCTTGTGCTCGATACGCTTCATCGCGGCCAGCACCTCCTGCACCGCACCGTAGCGGCGGCGGTCGCCTGCTTCCTGGCTGATGCGCACGAAGGCGGCGCTCAGCATGCTTTGGATATCGAGAACCGCTTCGGCCGCCAATTGCTCCGATACCCTCTGGATGGCGTGGGGCAACAGGCTCGCGTCGCAGGTGATGTAAAGATCGGCCAATTGCGACAGGCCGGTGGCGGTTTTGCGCCGCGATTCCGCGTCGCTGCTGGCCACGCAGTCGCAGTAGTTGCGCAGGATGGCGGTGGCTGCTTCCCGGTCTTCGCGCTGCAGCAGTTCTTCCACGAACGATCGTACGTTGCGCGGGGGCACGCAGGGCGCATCGGGAGAGAGCAACACGCTGCGCTTGCCCGATTCCGGCACCTCCGCCCAGAATTGCCGGTCCAAAATGTCGGCGTGCGATTCCACCAGAATGCCGGCTCGGCTCATCTTATCCTCGTGCACGCGCAGCACGCGCCGCAGCATCTCCATCTCGCGGCTCATGCGCTCCAGCATTTCGTGGATGGCGTTCACCCGCACTTCGCCGCGCTCGTAACGTTCCAGGGCGAAGCGGATGGCCAGATGCTCGGCCGCTTTCATGAGCAGCGGGCTGTCCCCGGGGCCACCCTGGGGCATGCGCTCCGCCAGTTTCTGCAGGGCTTGCCGCAATGCCGCCGCCGCCTCCGGTGCCGCGTGGCCCACTTCTTCGCTCAGGCGCTTATGGGTGGCGGGTCCGTCGCCCGTATCACAAACTTCTCCCAACCGGGTAAGCAGGCGGATGGCTTCAATCACTTCTGGTTCCTGGAGCGAGATCCAGGCTGGGGCGGCAGCGGTGGCCTGCCCGCCACCTGCCGCGGCTATTCCCCCCGAGGAAGGCCCCACGGAAACCGACCCACGCTTGGCGCCTTCCGCGGCGGCGATCAACTGCAGCAGCTTCTGCGGGTCGCTGAGCCATTCCCGGAATTCCGGACCCAGATTCTGCGCCGCCAATTGCGCCGCCAGGGGCACCTCGCCGGTGGCTGGATCGTGGGCCACGAAACGAACTTCGTTGACTTTGATGGTGGCATTTTCGCCTTTGCCAACCGCCGCCTTGATTTGTTCCGCCACTACCTGCGCTTTCGACCCGCCCAGAGCGAACCCGCGCACCAGGCGAGAGAAATCGGTCATGGTGACTTTGGCGGAAAAGTGCAGGCTGGCCAAGCCGGCCGCCGAGAGCAGTTTGGCGAAGCTGCGCTCAGCCTGGCCTGATTCCAGAGGAATGCCATCTACCAGCAGTTGCTGCCCGGAAACACCCAGCAGCAGGCCTCCCTGGCGTTCGCTGGGCAAGGCTGCCTGCAGTTCGTCCCAGGTGATGCGGAATTGTTCCTCCGTCCGCCGGTGTTTGTAGCCATACAGGCGCACGTATTTGACGAGAATATTCAGGCTGTGGACGAAGGCCTGGGCGGCGGGCAAACGGCTTTGCGACTCTGTATCTGGCGCGCGGATAGGGTGCTCCCTGATTTTTCCTGTGCTCTTAAGCCTAAGGCCACTGGCCTAGCGTGGCACCATTACGGAGGTAATGGCGAGGTTTGGGATTTTGGGCAGGTTTGGCATACGAACTCCTCGCAGGATTAGGCCAGGGGCGGCCCCTGTTCTATCAATAACTTTCAGAGACAATCCAACAAAAAGGCATACCCGGAGCATCTCACAGAGTTCTTTCAGGGCCGATTTTTCGGCCGCACCGGGTCGGCAAGCCACGCCAGGCGTGATCTCGATATAATCTATGCTCGGGAGCAATTGAGGAAAGTTGCCAGAATGAGCAACGGCAAACCGAAAGTGCTGGTAGTGGACGACGAGCGCGTCATCGCCGACACTCTGGCCATCATTCTCAACCAGAATGGTTTCGACGCTCAACCCATCTATACCGGGGAAGATGCTATCGCCCGCGCCCGCAAACTGCGCCCCGATTTGCTCATCAGCGACGTTATCTTTAAGAACGAGGCTATCACCGGCATTGATGTAGCCATCCAGGTGCGCCGGTCCATTCCTAAGTGTAAGATTCTTCTCTTTTCCGGCCAGGCTGCCACCGCGGACTTACTGGAGACGGCACGGGCGCAGGGGCATGAATTCGAAATCCTTGCCAAGCCCGTCCATCCTCAGGACTTGCTCTCCAAGCTGGGACAATAAGCGCTTCCAAGCTAGAAAAAAACCGGGCTGGTTGGCCCGGTTTTGAGCGTCGAGTTGGATGCGGTTACATGCCAGCGCGGCGCAAATCTGAGCACGACCTCGCACCCAGAGCAGCCACTTAGAGAACGAGAAAACGGACAGCTCAAGAGAGAGCAAGTACCATGCCACTTTGTGCTTACAGTGGTACTTGCAGAGTAGTAGGTAAACCATTGAACTTATTAGCTATTAACTATTTTAATTTGTCGGATCCGTGGGGCTTGGACATAATGCAGAAGATAGGAGTTCAAATCTTTGCACAAGTCGCACAAAATCAGAGGCCAAGGTCAGGCTGGGCTACCCGGAGCATTACTGACCTGCCGCTCTGCGCCATGAAACAGGGAACGCATGGCTCGCAGCACCAGACGAATCATGAACACGATCAGCACCAGGGCCACAATGACGATCGCCGCGGTGATATAGGGGTGCTGGGTGACAAACCAAGTGAGGAAGACGGACAGAGCGTCCTCGCCCAGGCTGAGCCCGATATTGGAGAGGGGCTCGGGGGAAGGGGTCACGGCGAGTCGGGCCGCCATTTTGCCGCTATGGGCGGCCAGGGCGATGCCCCCGCCCAAAACCGCAGCCAGTAGCTGCATCCCGGGGGAGAGCTGGGCGGTGGCGCCCCAGGCCAGCAGGGCGGCAATGGGGACGCGCACAAACGTATGCAGGGCATTCCACACCAGGTCGAAGGCGGGAATCTTGTCGGCAAAAAACTCCACCAAAAACAGCGCCAGGCAAGCCCCAATCACATACCAGCTGGCAACCGGATGAAGGGCCGGGGGGAGCGCTAGAACCTGGGCGCGCGCCAGCAGGCCAAGGGTCGCTACTGTGGCATAGACATTGAGTCCGGCGGCAAAGCTGGTGGCCAGCAGGAGCGCGGGCAGTGCGGGCGTAGTCATATGAAAGTAGTCGGGAGTCAGGAGTCGGG
>JBLMXE010000469.1:0-4550 GCA_050257615.1 Chlamydiota bacterium
TCGTGAACCAGTGGCTGGGTCTGGAAGGCAACATTGCCGGCGCCAGCAACACGCAGAGCGCTTCTTTTACCGTGGGAACCACCACTACGACCGCCTCGGCGTCGGACAAGCACTACACCTATGTATTTGGTCCGCGCGTGCAGTTCGGTAGTGGCCGCACCAACCCGTTCGTGCATGGCCTGTTTGGTTTCGATCATGAGAGCGTTTCAGCTTCGGCGCTGGGCTTTTCTACCAGCGTTTCCGATACTGCTTTCGCCTCGGCGCTGGGTGGCGGTGTGGAACTAGGTATGAGCAAGCACTTGGGCGTGGTCACGGGGTTCGACTACCTCATGACTCGTCATGCTTCGGCGACGCAGAACAACGTCCGCATCTCCGCCGGCCTGAGCTTCCGCTTCGGCTCCGGCTGGGGATCGCCCAAGCTGTAAACCAAAAACCTGTTTTGCATGGAAGGGCCCGGCTCCGGCTGGGCCTTTCTTATTGGACGTTGAAATCGCCTGAGCTTTGGCGCGCTCCGGCCCCGCTACCAACTGCAGCCCTTCGACTTATCATGGGACAGCCCTGCTATCCTGAATTTACAATCATCAATTTCTCTGTGCCGCTGTGTTTGTGGTGTGAATTAGGCTTTGATGCTCGACCTGAACCAATACGCCTGCCTGGGTGCGGCCCTGCGCGACGCTTTGGAGCGCTTCAGCGGGGAGGTGTGCCTGATTGAGGCCGACCGGGAGCGGGAAAACTGCCGGCTGACCTACGCCGATTTCAAGCAGGCAGCTCTACCCTTGGCGGGCGCGCTGCAGGAGATGGGCCTGAGGGAGGACGACCGCGCCGCCATCATCATGACCAACCAGTCCAAGTGGCTGATCTCCGCCTACGCAATTTTCTACGGTGGCGGGGTCATCGTGCCCCTGGACTATAAGCTCACCGCGGCTGAGCACCTGCAGCTGGTGGCGCACTCCCGGGCACGCTTCCTGATCATCGAGTACCACCTGTGGCGGGCCGTCATGGCAGCGCCTGACTTTAGGGAGCTAAAAGTCGAATTTGTGCTAGTCACGGAGGCTCCGGCCAAAGCCGAGCTGGGCGGGGCGCGGCGCTGGGAGGAGGCAAAGAGCAGCGCCGAACCCCGCTTTGTCATGCGCCGTCGCGAAGACACCGCCTGCATTGTGTATTCCTCCGGCACCGGCGGCCGCCCCAAGGGCTGTGTCCTCACCCACGATAATTACCTGGAGCAGTGCCGCTCGCTCACGGCCTGGTATCCCTTCTGGCCGGGCGTGCGCTACCTGAGTATTCTGCCCACCAATCACGCCATTGATTTCATGGTCGGCTTTATCGGCCCCTTCGTGTGCGGCGCCTGCGTGGTGCACCTGCGCACGTTGCGTCCGGAGTACGTTCGCGACGCCTTCCCGCGCTACAAGATCACCTACATGAGCCTGGTGCCGCTGGTGCTGAAGAATCTGGAGAAGGGGCTGAAGGCAAAGTTTGCTGAGCTGCCACCACTTCGCCGGCGCGCACTCGATGGTCTGATCGCCATTAATCGCATGCTTACGCGCCGCCGTCCCAACCTGACCCTGAGCCGCCAGATTCTGCCCCAGGTTCATCAAGGCTTTGGCGGGGAGCTGCGCGCCCTGTTCGTGGGCGGGGCATTCATGGAGCCGGCCACGCTGCAATTCTTCTATGACCTCGGCATCCAGGTGGCCAACGGCTATGGGCTGACCGAGGCGGGCACCGCGGTCACACTGAACGACTTCAAGCCTTTTCGCGCCGACAGTGTGGGCAAGCCCCTGCCCGGCATGGAGGTGAGGATCGCCAGCCCCGATGCCGAGGGGATCGGAGAGGTGGCCGTGCGCAGCCGCACGGTGATGTCGCATTACCTCGACGATCCCGAACTGACTGCCGAGACCATTGTGGATGGCTGGCTGATGACCGGCGACCTGGGCCGCATGGACAGCGCTGGGCACCTGCAGCTGTTTGGCCGCAAGAAGAACATGATCGTCACCGAGGGCGGAAAAAACATCTATCCCGAGGACATCGAAAACGTGTTCGATGGGCTGGAGGCGAAGGAATTCTGCATCTTTGCCTCGAATTACCTATGGCCGAAGAGCGGCCTGGGTAGAGATGCGCTGGTGATGGTACTGCACCTCGACCACGGCCAGCAGCTGACCGATGGCTTGCGCACCGAACTGGCCAGCCGCAACCGGCGTCTGCCCGACTTCAAGCGGGTAAGCGGATATGTGCTGTGGGAGCGCGATTTTCCCCGCACGGCGTCGTTAAAGATCAAGCGCACGGTTCTGGCGGAAGAGATTGTGCGCGAGTTGCCGGAACGCGATTCAGCGGTGGTGGCGCTGTGAGCCGGCGTGTTCTGGCGGTGGTGAACCGCGCCGCCGGCGGCGGGCGCTGCGGCAAGCTGGTGGACGAGGCTCTGGGTCGCCTGCGTGCCGGCGGAGTAGAACTGGAGCTGGCGGAAACCACCCGCCCCGGACACGCCAGCGAGATAGCCCGCCAGGCATATGCCCGCGGCCAGCGCCACTTTCTGGCGGTCGGTGGGGATGGCACTTCCTACGAGATTGTCAACGGATTATTTCCGGAGGCGGAACACGGCGAACGCCCGACCCTGGCATTTTTGCCTTTGGGTACGGGCAACTCCTTTTTGCGCGATTTCAGCGAGCGCGGCCTGGAGCATGCCACCCAGGCGCTGCTGGCGGGGCAGCGGCAACCCTGTGACGTGCTGCGCCTGACCTACCGCGGAGGCGTCCTGCACTACATCAACCTGCTGAGCATGGGCTTTGCCGCCGACGTGGCCGCGGTGCGCATCCGGCGCTTCAAGAACATGGGGGAACTGGGATACCTGCTCGCCCTGTTCGTGTGCCTGGCCCGCCTTGACCGGCGCGCCTTTCCACTGCGGCTCAACGGCAACGCCCAGGCCGACCAGCGGCGCTGCCTGTTTCTCACTTTCAATAACAGCAAGTTTACCGGCGGCAAGATGATGATCGCGCCCCAGGCGGAGATTGCCGACGGGCTCATCGAGTATGTGCGCTGGGGACCAATCGGCCGGCTGGGATTGCTGAGGAATTTGCCTGGCCTCTATGACGGGACGCATATCAGGCACCCTCTGGCGGAGCGGCACCCGGCGCAACATATTGAATTTGAACTGAACGAACCGGTGGACGTGATGGTGGACGGGGAAGTCTTGCGCCTGCATTGCGAGAAACTGGATGTGTTGCCGGGAGCGCTGGACGTGGTGGCGTGAAGTTCAAGTGCACGGAGTCAACAACCTATGAGAGCTGGCGGCAGAACTGCCTTACCATGTCTTCACGAGCGTGACACTATCAACCAAACGTAGGCGTCGGCAGGACCGCTAAGTTCTACGCTGACGGTGTTTACCGTATTAAGCCTAACCTCGGCAGTGTATTCCGAATCGGTGTGATCGAGCGCAACCCGTCTGCCATTTAAGCCGATGTGAACTACGTCTACCGCG
Organism: Chlamydiota bacterium; assembly: GCA_050257615.1. Classification (GTDB taxonomy): domain Bacteria; phylum Acidobacteriota; class Terriglobia; order Terriglobales; family Acidobacteriaceae; genus JAICWP01. The sequence goes on from JBLMXE010000469.1 coordinate 3,470, forward strand.
TGTTTGCCGGCTGTCCCGTTCAAGACCTGTAAGAAGCATCGCGCTGGTACTTTTGTGAGCGTGAAAGTTGCGGTTCTGTTCACGGTATGAAGTGAGTCGCACCCCGACTTTGTGTCGCAGATCTGAAATTTCTGCATGAACAAGAGTGGCGGATACGCGGTAAACCGCTGGGGCGCGCTGGAAGAAAATAGGCGGTGCGCGAAGAAGCGCTGCGTTGTGGTAAGCGTGACTAGACAAGCCGTCGGCACCATCAGTGCTAATACAAGAATTAGAGGCTTGGGTGAATGCCGCCTGAAGGCATCCCTGACGCCCAAAGCTACCGTGGCGATCCACAAAGCAGGAAGGATGATGAGTAACCAAATCACCGCCCAGAAGGAGTCATTGTTGTGGTACAGGACTGCGAAAGCGATCACCGACACTGGAAGAGCGATAATCGAAAGCAATAGGGCAGTGGATATCCGAGCAAATTGCGCCTTAACATGCCGAGGCATAGAAAGGAATGCATTTTAATACAAAGGCGCGGGAGAGATCCCGCGCCTGTTCCCTGGTTCGCTCGGCCCGTGAATTATCAGGTATGAGGCCGCCTTCAGCCTGGCCGCCCACCGCCAACTACCAGCTACCAGCTGCCAAGTACCGACTTTCCACTACCAAACGGGCTTGCCCCTGTCGTCGCGAAAGACAAACAAATCCTGCCCGCGCGTGATCTCGCGCGCCAGGATGGTGTCGGCGCCATTGAACTTCACCTTGGAGCCCACCACTTCAATCTCGTCGCCCTTGCTGAACACCATTTCGTAACTCTTCACGTACTTGGTGGCGGCGAGATGGAGCTCGATGGTGCTGCCATCCTGCACTTTCAGCGTGACATGGGCGCCCATGGTGCCGCTGATGGGGCACTCGTAGTCGCGCACATCCATCACCGTGCCCTTCAGTTTGACCTCGGTGGCTTTGTCGTATTTGGGCGCTTTCCCGTTGGCGGGCGCCTGATTGGCAGCCATTGCCACGCAGGCCAGTAATGCAACCAACACAGCCAATGCCCAGGCTTTCATAGTCGTTTCTCCTTGCAGCAGGCCGACTCACAGCC
>JBLMXE010000470.1:0-9248 GCA_050257615.1 Chlamydiota bacterium
CCGACTGTAAGCAGATTACAACAAGCGGGCCCTCATGCATCCTGATCCACAAGGCCTGGTTTCCAGGACGAAAGTGGAAGACCGAGACCAACGACTAACGACCAATAACGAACGACTTCCTAGAGAGCTAACGACCAACGACTACCAGCTAACGACTGCTTGAAAACCTCCCCGCCCCGGCGCACAATCTTATCAGGCGAACAAAAAGCGAAAGTAGCTCGTCCCCAGCCGCCTTCCGAGGGTCCTTTATGTCTTCCGCCGTCATTCGCGCCCAAGTGCCGTCCATTAACGCGCCTTTTACCGGCCGCAACCCCCTGCTGCAACTCCCTCACGGCGTGGTGCCCGGCGCGCGCCTGGAGGTACGCCCCGCGCCCGCTACCGTGCCCAGCGGCATTGCCGAAATTGACGCCCTCACCGGCGGCTTGCCCCGCGGCGCGCTCACCGAAATTTTTGGCCCGGCCTCCTCGGGACGCACCAGCATGATTCTGGCTGCCCTGGCTGCCGCCACCCGCCGCCAGGAAGTCTGCGCCCTGGTGGACGCGGGCGACAGCCTGCATCCCCAGTCCGCCGCCGCAGCCGGCCTGGACCTGCAGCGCCTGCTCTGGATTCGCTGTGGGGAGAATCCGCCACAGAGGCTCAGAGACACGGAGGCAATTGACGATTTCAAGATTGACGATTTCAGGATTGACGATTGTAGATTGAAAACCCAACGACCAGCGACTAACGACCAACGACTGACTTCCCCGCCGCAGATGAACGCGGATGAACGCGGATCAGGAATTCTTCATTCTTCGTTCATCATTCGTCATTCCGTTCGAAACTCGAACCTTGAAACTCGGAACTTCACTGACAGATGGCAACTGACAGCTGACAACTGGGTTTCCAATCGTCAATCGTCAATCTTCAATCTTCAATTCTCCGTGTCTCCGTGTCTCCGTGGTGAACGAACCCACTCCTGGGAAGCGCGCCTCTCACAGGTTCTGAACACCACCGACCTGCTGCTGCAGAGTGGCGGCTTCGGCCTGGTGGTAGTGGACCTGGCGGACGTGCCCCCGCGCTTCGCCCGCCGTATTCCCCTGGCTTCCTGGTTCCGCTTCCGCCGCGCCGTGGAGAACACGCCCACCGTGCTGCTCGTGGTGGAGCAGGAGCCCTATGCCAAAACCTGCGCTTCGCTGGTGCTGAAGATGCAGCACTCAGCATTCAGCAGTCAGCATTCAGCCAATGAAACCTTTTTCCCGGAGCAAACAAGGCAACTCGGCCGGACGCCAGTACAGAAACCAATTTTCAGCTGTGATTTGCCGGCGCACGCGCGCCTCCTGCGGGGGTTGCCGGTGGAGGCCGAAATTGTGCATGCCCGCTTTCAGCGCAAGCCCGCCCGCTCCACCGCGCAATTTGCCACCCGCGCGTCCTGGGCAGACTCCGTTGCTGGCTGAATGCTGAATGCTGATTGCTGGTTTTTACCAACTACCAGCTACCAACTACTGACTACCGGTTTTTATGCCTTTTGCCTGCATCTTCGTTCCCGATTTTCCCGTGGCCGCGGTAGTGCGCGCCGAGCCCAAACTGTGTGAACAGGCCATCGCCGTGCTCGCCGGCAAGCCGCCGCTGGTCAAGGTATTCGCGGCCAACGAAAAGGCGCGCGACTGCGGGATTGAGCCGGGCATGACCAGGCTGCAGGCGGAGGTCTGTCCTGGGGTGATGCTGCGCCCGCGCTCGCCGCTGGAAGAAGCCGCCGCTCATGCCGCCCTGCTCGATGGTGCGCAGTCCTTCTCGCCGCGTGTGGAGGACACGGCGGCAGACACTATCATTCTCGATCTCGCCGGCCTGGAGCGCCTGTTCGGCCCAGCCACCCAGATCGCCCGCGACCTGGCCCGCCGCATTTCCGATCTGGGACTGGAAGCCAATGTGGCTGTAGCCGCCAATCCTGATTCCGCCCTGCACGCCGCCCGCGGCTTTCCCGGCGTGACTGTAATTCCCGCGGGCAAAGAAGCAGAGCGCCTGGGCGATTTGCCCGTGGACGTGCTGCTGGCAGGGTTCAGGAGTCAGGAGTCAGGAGTCGGGTGTCAGCAGAAGCCTGCTGGCAGCCAGAATGCCGTTCAGAACAGAGAACAGCGGGCGCAGGACATCCTGGAAACTCTGGACCGCTGGGGCGTGCGCAACTGCCGCACTCTGGCGGCGCTGCCGGAAGTCGCGCTCAGTGAGCGCCTGGGGCAGGACGGCCTGCGCCTGCAGCGAATGGCTCGTGGCACGACAGAACGCTCCCTGGTGATCGCCGAGCCCGCGCTCAGCTTCGAAGAGGCCGCTGAACTGGAGTATCCGGTGGCCCTGCTGGAACCGCTGGCTTTTCTTCTCAACCGTATGCTGGAGCAGCTTTGTGCCCGCCTTGCCGCTCGCTCCTTGGCCACTAACGAGCTGCGCCTGCGTCTGGAGTTAGAAAACCCACCACAGAGGCACAGAGACACCGAGGCAATTGATGATTTAGAAGTTAACGATTGCCGCTTGAAAAACCACGGACCAACTTCTTCTCCGCAGATGAACGCGGATGAACGCGGATCAAAACCAATTCTTCAATCTTCAATCGCAAATCGTCAATCCTCTGTGTCTCTGTGTCTCTGTGGTGAAATCCATCTTCACTCTGCTCGAAGCTTGAAACTTGAAACTCGAAACTTTACTGGCAACTGGCAACTGACAACTGACAACTGCTCTTCCTACGCCCGCGCCCTGCATCTCCCACTGCCCATGCTCAATGCCAAAACGTTTTTGAAATTGCTGCAGCTGGAATTGCAGGCGCATCCCCCGGGCGCGCCCGTCACCAGGGTGTGGCTGGCGGCGGAACCGGTCCGCCCGCGCGCCGCCCAGACCGGATTGTTCCTGCCGCTTTCGCCGGAACCGGAGAAGCTGGAACTCACGCTGGCGCGCATCGCAGGTGTGGTGGGCGAAGGCCGCGCCGGCGCACCGGAAATTCTGGATACACATCGCCCGGAAAATTTTTGCCTGCGGCATTTTGCCCCTGCCGTCCCCCGACATCAGCTTCAGTTGCCGGAAAAATCAGCTCCTCTCGCCGCCCTGCGCCTTTTCCGGCCGCCCCTGCGCGTTTCCGTGCTGCTGCATGCCGGCGCTCCCGTGCGCATCACCGCCGCCATCCAGCCGGAAGTGCGCGGCGAAATTGTGTGGTCGGCCGGCCCCTGGCGCGCTTCCGGCGAGTGGTGGAAGCAGGAGGCCTGGGCGCGCGAAGAATGGGACATTATTTTGCAAAACGAAACAGGCGCCGCGCTCTATCGTCTTTTTCGCAACCTGAGCAGCGGCCAGTGGTATGTGGAGGGAACCTACGATTGAGCAATTGTGTAATCGGGTAATTGAGAGCTGCGGATTTGTAACTTAGTAATTTGCAATTTTTTGAGCATTCAGCATTCAGCACTCTGCCCCTGAACTGTGCGGCTGAATGCTGAGTGCTGATTTCTGAATGCCGTTTCACATTACCAATTACAAATTGCTCAATTACAAATTACACAATTACCCGATTACTCAATTACACAATGTACGTCGAGCTTCACTCCCGCTCCGCTTTCAGCTTCCTCGAGGGCTCTTCCCTGCCCGAGGAACTGGCGGAAGTGTGCGCCCAACTGGGCATGCCGGCCATGGCGCTGCTCGATCGCGATGGCGTTTATGGCGTCCCGCGCTTTCATCTGGCGGCCAAGAAGCTCGGCCTGCGGGCGCACATCGGCGCGGAAATCACCTTCTCACCACAGAGACACAGAGCCACAGAGGAAATTGACGATTTTAAGATTGACGATTGCAGATTGAACGGCCAACGACCGACTTCTTCGCCGCGGATTAACGCCGATCAACACGGATCAGGATCAATTCTTCATTCTTCATTGTTCACTCGTCATTCGTTTGAAACTCGAAACTTAACTGGCAACTGGCAACTGACAACTGGCAACTGTGTCCGCCTTCCCCTCCTCGCTTCCTCCCGCCTTGGCTACCAGAACCTCTGCCGTCTCATCACCCGCATGAAAATGCGCGGTCCCAAGGACGCGCCCCCGGAACAGATCGCCGCCACCGCCGATGATCTGGCCGAATTCAGCCCCGGCCTGATCTGCCTGACCGGCGACGAACACGGTCCTTTGGCCGCCGCCCTGGCCCGCGGCGGCATTGAGGAGGCCCGGCGCGCAGTGGAGCAATTCATTCACATTTTCGGCCGCGAGAACGTCTATGTGGAACTGCAGCGCCACTTCCTTCGCGACGAGGAAGCGCGCAATCAGGCAGCCGTCGAAATCGCGCGCGCTCTCCACCTGCCCCTGCTCGCTACCAATGGCGTTTCCTACGCCGCGCCCGCCCGCGGCATAGGCGACGGCAGCCACGCCATCAGCGAGCGCGAGGTGCTCGACGTGTTCATTTGCCTGCGCAACCATCGCACTCTCGATACTGCCGGGCGTTTGCTGGCACGCAATGGCGAACGTTATCTCAAGCCACCGCTGGAAATGGCAAAGCTTTTTGCCGACCTGCCCCAGGCGATCTCAGCCACGGAAGAGCTTTCTTCGCGCCTTGAATTCACCCTCAACGATCTAGGCTACGAATTTCCCCGCTATCCTGTTCCAGAAGGCGAAAGCATGATGTCGTTCCTGCGCCAGCGCACCGAAGAAGCCTTTCGCGAACGCTATGGACACTCCGCGCGCGACCTGCGCCAGCGCGCCAAGCGTCAGATCGAGCGCGAACTGGCGCTGATTGAAAAGCTTGACCTGCCCGGCTACTTTCTCATCGTCTGGGACATCGTGCGCTTCTGCCGCCAGCAGCGCATTCTGGTGCAGGGGCGCGGTTCGGCCGCCAACAGCGCTGTCTGCTACTCCCTGGGCATCACCGCCGTGGATCCCGTGGGCATGGACCTGCTCTTCGAGCGCTTTCTTTCGGAAGAACGCGGCGAGTGGCCCGATATTGACCTCGACTTGCCCTCCGGCGACCAGCGCGAGCGCGCCATCCAGTATGTCTACGAACGCTACGGCCAGCGCGGCGCTGCCATGACCGCCAACGTCATCACCTATCGCGGGCGGCTGGCGGCGCGCGAAATGGGCAAGGTGCTTGGTTTCGATACTGAAACGCTCGACCGCCTCTCTGGCCTGGTTGGTTCCTGGGAATACCGAGACCCCAGCGACACCCTGGAACGCCAGTTCGGCCAGGCCGGCTTCGACCTGCGCCATCCCCGTATGCGCAAATATTTCCAGCTTTGCCTGGCAGTGCAGGATTTGCCCCGCCACCTCGGCCAGCACTCCGGCGGCATGGTCATCTGCCAGGGCCAGCTCGATTCCGTGGTCCCGCTGGAACCCGCTTCCATGCCTGGCCGCGTGGTGGTGCAGTGGGACAAGGAAGATTGCGCCGACATGGGCATCATCAAGGTGGATCTGCTCGGCCTGGGCATGATGGCAGTGCTGGAAGATTGCCTGCACCTGATCCCCGAGCATTACGGCGAACAGGTGGATTTGGCCCACCTGCCGCCCGACGACCCCGAAGTTTACTCTGCGTTGCAGAAAGCGGACACGATCGGCATGTTCCAGATCGAGAGCCGGGCGCAGATGTCCTGCCTGCCGCGCCTTCGCCCCACTAATTTTTACGACATTGTGGTGCAGGTGGCCATCATCCGCCCGGGCCCCATCGTCGGCGAAATGGTTAATCCCTACATCAAGCGCCGCCAGGGACGCGAGCCGGTGCACTACCCGCATCCATCTTTGGAACCCGTGCTGGCGCGCACCCTGGGCGTGCCGCTATTTCAGGAGCAACTGCTGCGCATGGCCATGATCGCGGCCGGCTTCACTGGCGGCGAAGCGGAGGAACTGCGCCGCGCCTTCGGCTTCAAGCGTTCGGAAGCGCGCATGCGCGACATCGAAGTCAAGCTGCGCGCCGGCATGCAGCGCAACGGCATTACCCCGCAAGCGCAGGAAGAAATCATCCACTCCATTACTTCGTTCGCCCTCTATGGCTTCCCCGAATCGCACGCCGCCAGCTTCGCGCTGCTGGCCTACGCCAGCGCGTATTTGAAAACTCACTACCTGGCCGCCTTCACGGCGGCGTTGCTCAACAACCAGCCCATGGGCTTTTATGCGCCGGCCACCATCGTGAAGGACGCGCAGCGCCACGGGCTGAAGATCAAGCCCATTGATGTCATGAAGTCGGAGTGGCTGTGCACGCTGGAGCAGTGGCCAGTTGTCAGTTGTCAGTTGCCAGTTGATTCGCAGCAGTCAGCATTCAGCAATCAGCACTCAGCCACTACGCCTTCCGCTGTCGGCTCTCGGTCTTCGGCCCTGCCGGAACAGATCGCTCCGGCAAAGGCCAACGACCAACAACTGACGACCGACGACTTCCTGGTTTTAACTTTCCACTGCCCACTGCCCACTGCCCACTTGCTTAAACGCGGATCAGAATCAATTCGTCAATCATCAATCGTCAATCGTCAATCTTCTCGAAACTCGAATCTCGAAACTCGAAACTTTACTGACCACTTGCTTCCGCCGTCGGCCGTCAGCCCTCAACCATCGACCCAACTGACAACTGGCAACCGGCAACTGACAACTGTTCGTCTTGGCCTGCGCTACGTCAAAGGCCTGCGTGAAGAGGCGGCGCGCGCCATCGTGCGCGAACGCTCTCGCTCTCCCTTCATTTCCATTGACGACCTGGCCCGGCGCGTCCCCGAACTGCGCAAAAACGAACTGGTCACTCTGGCGCAAATTGGAGCTTTAAATTCAGTTGCCAGTTGTCAGTTGTCAGTTGCCAGCGAGGCAGTTTCGAGTTTCAAGTTTCCAGTTTCCGGAGAGAATTGCGAATCGAACAATCTGTCCTCGTATTCCGCTCAGTCTCAGACCGGAACGAACCCAGTCGCTTCAGCGACGGCATGGGAAAGCCCAGGACGGAAGTCCTGGGAAAACGAGCAGCTGCAGGCGAGTCCCGTAGGGACGCCACCCTCGCCGGAGAAACTCGAAACTGGAAACTCAAAACTGGCAACCGACAACTGGCAACTGGCAACTGGTTCACCCCATCGCCGCGACGCTCTTTGGCAGGTAGAACGCGCCGCGCGCCGCGCCGGGTCGCTGCTGGAAGGCATCATCGAGCGCGACTCCGCCTCCCCTCTGGCGCGCATGAACAATGAGGAGCGTCTGCTGGCCGATTTCCGCGGCACCGGCCTGACCGTCGGCCGTCACCCCATGGCCTACCGCCGCGCTCAGTTGCGCGGAGTAAAACGTGCTTGCGATCTGCAGAACATCAAAAACGGTCGCCGCGTGCGTATTGCCGGCAGCGTCATCGCCCGCCAGCGCCCCGGCACCGCTCACGGATTTGTTTTCCTTAGCCTGGAAGACGAAACCGGTATCGCCAACGCCATCATCACTCCCGACTTGTTTGAGCACAATCGCCTGCTGCTTATTCGTGAGCCATTTCTGCTCATTGAAGGAACGCTGCAGAACCTCGACAACGTGCTCTCCGTCAAAGCTGACCGTATATTGCCACTGCAGGTCAGCGCCGCCTCAGCAGCTTCTCACGATTTCCGCTAACAAGAGCCGAAACTCACACAGGTAATCAGACTCATCAATTTTTTTCTTCTCTCTTCTGTGTTCTTCGCCGCAATTGCGGTTTATAGTATTCATAATCATTCGGCCTTACAGTTTTGCAGTTGCAGCAGCAACTTTGGAAGCTGTGGCCATAAATCTTGCATTAGGAGTCAGTACCCATGGCCAAAGCAAGAACGTCCCGCGCCAATTCGTCGGTCACCCCTATCAACCGTAAGCCTTCCGAAGTGAAGGAAGCGCGCAGGTCTTCCAGTGGCAACGGCAACCTGGAAGAGGAGATCCGTCGTCGCGCCTACGAACTTTTCCAGGAACGCGGTGGCGAGCATGGCCGTCATCATGAGGACTGGCTGCGGGCAGAAGCGGAAGTGCGGGCGCGCTTTTCCGATCGCACTGCCTGAACCGGCATCGCAAGCCACATAGCGTGCGTTGCTGGCAAGACCGGGAGCATGGAACGCGAAGTACTGCTGATTGACGATAATCCCTCGCAGCTGACCATTCGCGAGCTGGTGCTTCGCGAAGCCGGCTTTCCCGCCTCTATCGCCACCAATGTGGAGGGTGCGCTGGCTTTGCTGCGCTCGCCCGCCCTGGCCAGTCGCTTGGGCGTCATTGTCACTGACCACGTCATGCCCGGCGCCAGCGGCGCCGACTTCGTGCGCGAATTGCGCCGCATCAACTCCCGGGTACCGGTGATTGTGGTTACCGGCATGGCCGAGGCGGAGCAGGAATACGACTCTCTCAACGTCACCTTCTTGCACAAGCCCTGTCCGCCCCCGGAGCTGATTCAGGCGGTGCGTGATGCCCTGCTCCGCTGCCCGCCTTATGCCGGCTGACAGCCGCGCCATTGTCCATCGCGCCGGCGGCCGGCGTCTCTGTGGCTGAGTTGCAAGTACCCACTCTTGTCTCTTTTGAACACAGTTGCCTGGCCTCCACCTTTTTGAAAGAATACATACCCGGGTCGTTTCTCCATGCCGCAACTGGGAAGTTTCGCTGTCCTCTTTGCCCTCGCGCTCAGTGTCTACGCGCTGTTTGCCGGCGGACTTGCCTTGCTTCGCCCCGACGCGGCGGGTGAGCGCCTGGGGGAAACCGCGCGCCGTGCCGGAATTGCCACTTTCTTCGCCGTGGCTCTGGCCGCCTTGTGTCTTGTCACCGCCGCCTTCCAGAACGATTTCAGCCTCGCCTACATTTTTCATCACAGCAACCGCGATCTGCCGGCGCCTTATAAATTTGCCGCCCTCTGGTCGGGACAGGAAGGCTCGCTCCTCTTCTGGTCGCTCCTGCTGGCCACCTATGGCCTGGTTCTCCGCCTGCGCCACAACATTGACCGCCGCCTCTTCGCCTACGCCTCCGTCATCATCGCCGCCGTCCAGGTCTTCTTCCTATTGCTGGTGAATTTCGCCGCCAATCCCTTCGCCATGATGCAGGGATCGCTGCCCGCCGACGGCGCCGGCCTGAATCCTCTGCTGCAGTATCCGGAGATGGTTATCCACCCGCCCATGCTCTACCTGGGCTATGTGGGCTTCACCGTGCCCTTCGCCTTCGCCCTGGGTGCGTTGATGATGCGCTATCCCGGCGAGAAGTGGATTCACATCACCCGCCGCTGGACCATGGTCACCTGGGGCTTCCTGACCTGCGGCATTTTCCTGGGCGCGCACTGGGCCTACTCCGTGCTCGGCTGGGGCGGTTACTGGGCCTGGG
>JBLMXE010000471.1:0-6214 GCA_050257615.1 Chlamydiota bacterium
GGCACGCCGTGTTCCTGCATGGCGGCAACGTAAGCCAGCGAGACGGCAGCTGCCATGCCGTCAAAACCGGGAAAACCAACATGGCCTTGCGGGTCTTCAATGACGTTGCCATCCAAGTCGGTCAGCGGGCCATTGGGGCTGATCTGGGCAGCCACGTATTTGTGGCCGAACAGTCCGTTAAACCCGGTGTAGGCGCCGGGTTCATCGGGCAACAAATCCGGCTTCCCGTTGTTGGCTGCGGAACAAAGGGCATTGCCGCTGGCGCAGTGAATGCCGATGCCGACGAAGTCCGCGAAGGCTTGTGGTGGGTCGCTGACTACCTCAGCGGCTTCATTCGAATTAGCTCCAAAGACGGTCGGAATGTCTATGGCAGTATTTTCCAGAATCGTATTGGCGGTGGCGACGGCGCCGAAATTGCAGCCGGCGCGTGTATAAGGCGCCCAGGGTGCGGGGGCATTGTGCCCATCGGCCGTCAGCATGTTGTAAGTCGTGTCGGTGGGGAACGCAGGCATAGCAGGGTCGAACAATGGAGATGTCCAGTAGGCAAAGGACACACCCGTGTTGCTGGTGCCGTTGGGGAGGAAATAGCGGAAGCTGTTACTCACCGGGACGCCCTGGCGGTCGCCATAAACGCCGGTAAGGGACGTAAGAATATCGGTGGCAGTGTGCGCAATGAGGGGCGTGTGGTGGTTGGTGAGCAGCGCGCCGTTGCCCTCGATGAAGTTCAGAAGGTGGGGCATTTGTTCCAGATCGGAGGGAACATTGGGGTTGTCGCGCATGAAATGCGTGTTGTCGAACTGGATGTAGATCACATGCTGAATGTTGTGATGGGGAGAGTTCAGCCGGCATTGCGCGGCAGCGACTGCTGAACCCAGAGCCAGAGTGAGCAACAGCAAGAGCGCGGTACTCCGAAACCTGGTTGCTGCGTGCCCGGGATGTGGGCGAAAGCAGTTGGCAATCGTGCCTGAACCGGAGCGAGTCATCAGTGTTCCTCCGCTGTGATGTGGGTGAAACCTGGGGTACGCGAGACTGAGGGCACCAATTGAGAAACAGGACTGCAACAGGGTCGCTAGAGTCTGCCCAAGTTACAGGGGGTTGTCAACTGTGCAAAAAGCAGGATTCCGGCAATGTGCAAAGAAAAAGCTATACGTGCAAATAAAATGCACTGCGAAACCTAGGGAGACACGAAAAGGTGTGTCGAGCGCGACGCGGCGAAACGTCTTAGTTCGCCGCGGACGCTTTTGCCGCTTTCTTGGCCTCGCGCAGGAGCTTGCGCAGGACGCGAATGCCCTTATCTACGTGCTTCTCCTGCATCAGGAACGAGGGCAGGAAGCGCAGCACGGTGTCGTGGGTGCTGTTGAAGAGCACACCTTCGCCAAGCGCCTGTTCCACCAGAGGCCGGGCCGAGACGGTGAGTTCGATGGCCAGCATCAGGCCGCGGCCGCGCACCTCGCGCACCAGCGAAGATTTTTCCGCCACCGACTTAAGCTGCTCGTAGAAATAGGCGCCCACGCGGGTGGCGTTCTGCAGCAGGTTTTCCTCTTCAATGATGGCGAAGTATTCCAGGGCGACGCGGCAGGCCAGCGGACCGCCGCCGAAGGTGGTGCCGTGCTGGCCGGAAGGCAAAACCGTGGCCAGCTCCTCGCGGGCGATGAAGGCGCCGAGGGGAATGCCGCCGGCGATGGGCTTGGCCACCACCACGATATCAGGAGTTACGTTTGTGTCCTGAAAAGCAAACATCTTGCCGGTGCGGCCGAGCCCGCACTGAATCTCGTCGAAGATAAGCACGGCGCCATGGCGGCCGGCGGCGGTCCGAGCTTCGCCCAGGAACTCCGGCGAACATTCGCGAATGCCGCCTTCGCCCTGGATGGGTTCCATGACCAGGGCGCAGGTGGAGTCGTCCACCGCCTGGCGGAGGGCGGCGACGTCGTTCAGGGGAACAAAGGTGACGCCCGCCAGGAGGGGCTGGAACAGGTCGCGGTATTTCTGCTGGCCGGTGACGGAGAGCGCGCCTAAAGTGCGTCCGTGGAACGAACCCTCCACGGCCACTACCTTACTCTTGGCTTCGCCGCCGCGCTGGTGGCCGGCCGCGCGCGCCAGCTTGAGCGCGCCTTCAATCGCCTCGGTGCCGCTGTTGGAAAAGAACACGCGCTGCAGGCCGGAGAGTTCGCACAGCTTTTTGGCCAGCGCGCCCTGGTATTCGTTGTAATAGAGGTTGGAAATATGAATGGCGCGCGCCGCCTGCTCGCGGATGGCCTTCACGATGCGGGGGTGGGCGTGACCCAAGGCGTTGACGCCGATGCCGGTAATAAAATCCAGGAAGCGGCGGCCCTCCAAGTCATAAACAAAGACGCCCTTGCCGCGAGCGATGGCCAGGGGATAACGGTTGTAAACGGGAATCAGGTAGCGGAGCTCGAGGTCGGCGATGTCTTGGAAGGTCATTGTGTTATGGGGTAATTGTGTAATTGTAAGGGATGAGATTTGTAATTGAGTAATCTGTAATTGGTATTTTCAAGCTTTCAGCCTGCAGTCCTGGGGCTGTGCGAGTGAATGCGGCTGAGTGCTTGCCGGACGACGGGCTACGGAAGTTTTCAATTACACAATTGCCCGATTACTCAATTACACAATTTTTCAATCGTCTTCGACCCAGCGGCAGGTGATCTCCCCCGCGTGCAGTTCGTGAAATATTTTTTCTGCGATGGAATCGAGCTGGGTGAGCGGATGCTGTTCGCCTTCGTAGTACACGGCGGGCGGATTTCCCAGGGGCTCAGCCCAGACCTCGTAGGCGCCGCCGCCGGTGGAGATCTCCAGATAATCGCCCTCGCGCAGGCGCCGCTTGAGTTCGTCCAGATTCAGATCAGATGACAAGGTTTCCTCTCTCCGCCAGAAAAGTTTGAGTGCCGTGCCTCCGGCACTCGAGCGTGGTTTGCGATGCACACCCAGGACTGCCGTCCTGGGCTTTACTATTTCGTCCCTGCGCGGGACTGGTTATTCTGAGTCCTGGGTGCGTTTTCGTCCTAAGTACGTTTTCGTCCTGTAGTTCTGGGTGCGTCTTCGTCCTATGCGTTTTCGACCTAATGGACATCGAGTGCCGGCGGCAGGGCACTCAAACCCCTGGCCGGCCCCCAGCATTCGATTGTCTCGGGTCGAAATTACAGACTTCCGGGCCCAGTCTACGCATTCCCACAGACAACGGGCCGAACCTGCGGTTCTAGGCGGAGTTTAACAAAACAAAGCGAGGCAGCCGAGCGACGATTGATGCTGTCCTCGCAAGTGCTGTTAAATCAATAGATACAAGCCGACGCCCGGAGATCCCATAATCCGAAGCCGACTTCCAATAATTGTAAGTTGCCGGGCGAATCGGCTTTATAATCAGGTAAGCCTTGCATCTGCCAAGGTTTAGCTAACCGCACATGGGCGTAACCGTGGCACCTGAGTTGCTTAAATCCCCCGAGGGCAGGTCTGTGCTGGTACCACGACGCGCCGCCGGACCGCCCCGTACGCCCATGAACAAGGAGCTGCAGATCCGGTTCACCGCCGTAGTACTGGCGTTGCTGACGGTGGCGGCAGCTACCTTCGCGATCCTCAATTTCAGCAAAGAGCGGCAGCTGCAGATCCCGGTTGACGGCGTCTGGTGGGTGGAGCAGAGCGGCCAACTGGTGGCGCGGCGGGTGGACCCCAATGGTCCTGGGGCCCGCGCCGGCATCAAGCAGGGCGACCGGCTGCGAGGCGTTGACCGCCGCGACATTTCCAGCCTGGCAGACCTGGAACGGCAGTTCTACCGCGTGGGCGTCTGGAGCCAGGCCAAGTACCAGCTCACCCGCGGCTCCATTCCCCTGGAAACCCCGGTCATCCTGGTTCCCGCCGACAAGTCGCTGTATATCGGGCTGCGCTTTATAGCCCTGTTCTACCTGGGCATCGGCATTTACGTTCTGCTGCGGCGGTGGACGGCGCCAAAATCGCTGCACTTTTATATTTTCTGCCTGGTTTCGTTCATCCTCTATGGCCTGCATTACGTGGGCAACTGGAGCACGTTCGACACCACGGTGTATTGGGTGAATGCCGTCGCCTTGCTCCTGCAACCGGCGCTGTTCCTGCATTTCGCGCTGACTTTTCCGGAAAACAAACAGTTTGTGCGGCGCCACCGCTGGATTCAGGCGCTGGTTTACCTGCCCGGACTGATCCTGCTGGCGCTGCACATCGGCGCACGCGAGTTCCTGCAGGCCAGCGAGACCCTGCGCTGGAACCTGGACCGGCTGGAGATGTCGTACCTGGCGCTACTGTTCGCGCTGGCGGCGGCGGTGCTGTGGCACAGCTACCGCGAGGCCCGCACCACCATCCTGCGACAGCAGATGAAGTGGGTGACGCGCGGCACCATTCTGGCCATCGCGCCTTTCACGCTGTTTTATGTGATTCCCTACCTGCGCGGCGACGTGCCCAGCACCCTGATGAAGGTTTCGGTGCTGTCGCTGGTGTTTCTGCCGCTGACCTTCGGCTACGCCATCTTCCGCTACCGGCTGATGGACGTGGACCTGATCTTCAAGCGCGGCGTGGCCTACACGCTGACGGCGGCGGCCATTGCCGGGGCGTACTTCGCGGTGGTGGCGGGCATCGCCGAACTGGTGCACATGCGGTTGCCCAGCACTGGCACGGTGGGCATGTTCGTGGCCATCGCGGTCACGGCGTTGCTCTTCAATCCTGTTAAAGACTGGATTCAGAGGCGGCTGGACCAGGTCTTCTACCACAAGCGCTATGACTACCGGCGCACCCTGGTGGGTTTTGGCCGCGAGCTCAGTTCCGAGCCCGACCTGGACAAAATGCTGAGCTCGGTGGTGGACCGCCTGTCGCACACTTTGGCGGTGGACCGCATCGCGATTTTCCTGGCGAATGGCGAGGAGCCGGAGCGCTTCGGCCTGGCCAAGTCGTTCCACATCAGCCACACCAACGGCCTGGACCTGAACTTTCTGAGTGTTCCGCGTCCGGAAAGCGGCGCCGGGCATTTATTTTTTGAGAACACGCACCAGGCCATCCGCGAAACTCCCAGCGCCCAGGAAACGATTTCCCGCCTGGACCTCAATTACTACATCCCCTGCACCTCGCAGCAGGGCACGGTGGCGGTGCTGGGGCTGGGCAAGACGGTGGAAGGCGACTTCCTCTCCAGCGAAGACGTGGAACTGCTGGAGACGCTGGCCGGCTACATCGGCATCGCCATCCAGAACGCGCGCCTCTACGCTTCGCTGGAGCAGAAGGCCACTGAGTACGAGCGGCTGAAGGAATTCAACGAGAATATCGTGGAATCCATCAGCGTGGGTGTGCTGGCAGTGGACCTGGAGGACCGGGTGGAATCCTGGAACTCGCAGATGGAAGTAATGTACGCCCTGCCGCGCTGGCAGGTGCTGAACCGCCCGCTGAGCGAAATCTTCCCCGCCGCGTTCATGGAGGAGTACTACCGGGTGCGGCAGCACCCGGGGGTGCACAACCTGTACAAGTTCCGCCTGGGCACGCCTTCGGGCGAGAGCCGCGTAACCAACGTCGCCATCGCTCCGCTGGTGACCAAGAAGTTCAGCGTGATCGGCCGGCTGATCATCGTGGACGACATCACGGAACGCATCGAGCTGGAATCGCAGCTTTCGCACGCGGAAAAGATGTCGTCCATCGGGCTGCTGGCGGCCGGCGTGGCCCACGAGGTCAACACGCCGCTGGCGGTGATCTCCTCTTATGCGCAGATGCTGGCCAAGCAGGTGCAGGGCGATGAGCGCAAATCAACCCTGCTGGACAAGATAACGCGCCAGACTTTCCGCGCTTCGGAAATCGTCAACAGCCTGCTGAATTTTTCGCGCACCAGCAGCACCGAGTTCACCCAGGTGGACGTCAACAAGGTGATCCGCGACACCCTGACCCTGCTGGAGCACCAGTTCAAGACGGCGCGGGTGCAGGTGGATGCCGGCTTTGACGATCACCTGCCCGCCATCCAGGGCAACTCCGGCAAGCTGCAGCAGGTATTCCTCAACCTGTTCCTGAACGCGAAAGACGCCATGCCGCGCGGGGGCACGCTGCGCGTCCATACCAGTAACGGAACGGGGGTAAACGTGGCCATCAGCGACACCGGAGAGGGCATCGCCCAGGAGCACATTCATCGCATCTACGACCCGTTCTTTACCACCAAGAATTCCGTGCGCGACGGCCAGCCGCGCGGCACCGGCCTGGGGCTGTC
>JBLMXE010000472.1:0-2766 GCA_050257615.1 Chlamydiota bacterium
CCACCAGCTTGCGGTCAATCTCGTCAATTTTCTTGCGCCAATCAGCGATGTCCATGACGTTCAGGGAATCTAAAAATAGTAAGCGAAGCCGGGCGATTTGTAATCAGGCGCGGGTGGCGGAGGTGCGAGCGCGCCCAGCGCGGCTCCCACCCACCAGCCCCGCCACGAATTCCCGTACCGCTGCCGCTTCCCGCCCCGGGCTGCGCTCGATGGTGTGCACGATGGCGCTGCCCACTACGGCGGCATCGGCATACTCGCCGACCGCGGCAAATTGCTGCGGAGTGGAGATGCCAAAACCCACGGCAACGGGGAGCTTAGTGTGTTTGCGCAGCCGGCGCACCAGGTCGCGAGCATCCTGGGAAAGCTGGTCGCGTTCGCCGGTCACCCCCGTGCGCGACACGGCGTACACGAAGCCGGTAGAGGCCTGGGCGATTTGCTGCAGACGGCGATCGGTGCTGGTAGGGGCAGCCAGAAAAACCGTAGCCAGTTGGCGCGCGCGCATGGCTCGCAGATAGTCGCCGGCTTCTTCCACCGGCAGGTCGGTGACCAGGGCGCCGTCGAGCCCGGCTTGCGCGGCGGCATCACAAAAACGATCGAGTCCAAACTGCAAAATCGGATTCAGATAAGAAAACACGATCAGCCCGGCCGAGGTCTGCCGGCGCAGTTCGCCAGCCAGCCGCAGTACATCCGCCAGGCAGGTACCGTGGCGCAACGCGCGCTCGCTGGCCCGCTGAATCACCGGCCCGTCGGCTACCGGATCGCTGAAGGGAACGCCCAACTCCAGCACCGCCGCGCCCGCATCAACAGCGGCCAGCGCCACTTCGCGCGTAGTCACCAGGTCGGGATCGCCGCAGGTGAGATAGGCGACCAGGACGGGACGGGCTGAGAAAGTTAGAGCCATAGGCGTTAATGATTTAATGATTCAGTGATTCAATCATTCAGTCATTTCTGCTTAAATCCTTCAGGTTTTCACGAAGGATTCCCATATCCTTGTCGCCGCGCCCCGAGATGTTGACGATCACTACTTCGGGCCGCTTCATTTTTGGCGCGCGCTTGATGCATTCCGCCACCGCGTGCGCCGATTCCAGCGCCGGAATAATTCCTTCCGTACGGGCGAGCAGCGAACAGGCCTCGAGCGCTTCTGCGTCCGAGGCGGAAACGTACTCCGCGCGCCCGCTCTCCTTCAGCCAGGCATGTTCCGGCCCCACCGCCGGATAATCAAGGCCCGCGGAGACCGAGTGTGTGTTGGCGATCTGCCCCGCCGCATCCTGCAATACGTAGGAGTAAGTCCCCTGCAAGACGCCGGGCGCGCCGCCCTGAAAGCGCGCGGCATGCTCGCCCAGTTGCGCACCCCGGCCGCCGGCCTCCACGCCAACTAGCCGCACGCCGCGATCGGGGATGAAGGCGCTGAAAATCCCAATGGCGTTGGAGCCGCCGCCCACGCAGGCAATCACTGCCGCCGGCAGCTTCCCCGCCTGCTTGCGTACCTGAGTGCGGGCCTCGCGCCCCATCACGGAGTGGAAGTCGCGCACCATCTCCGGGTAGGGATGCGCGCCCAGCACGCTGCCCAGCAGGTAATGGGTGGAGCGCACGTTGGTGACCCAGTCGCGCATGGCTTCATTGATGGCGTCTTTGAGCGTGCGCGAGCCCGCGCCTACGCTCCGCACCTCCGCCCCCAGCAGGCGCATGCGAAAGACGTTGAGCTCCTGCCGCCGCATGTCTTCCGCGCCCATATAAACCACGCACTCGAAGCCGAACAGGGCGCACACGGTGGCGGTGGCCACGCCGTGCTGGCCGGCGCCGGTTTCGGCGATCACCCGCTGCTTGCCCATGCGCCTGGTAAGCAGCGCCTGCCCCAGGCAATTGTTGATTTTGTGCGCGCCGGTGTGCAACAGGTCTTCGCGCTTCAGGTAGATGCGGGCGCCGCCAAGTTTCTCCGTGAGCCGGCGGGCAAAGAACAAAGGCGTGGGACGGCCGGCGTAGTGGCGCAGCAGGTCATTCAGTTCATCCTGAAACTTCTTGTCGCGCCGGGCTTCGCGGTACACCTGTTCCAGTTCCTCCAGCGCGGCCATCAGCGTTTCCGGAACATAACGCCCGCCAAACGGTCCAAAACGTCCCGCCGGCGAGGTGGAGGGCTTCTTGCGCGAAATGTTCGTGGTTGCCAAGTGAGTCAGATTCCCAATTCACTTCCGGGTTTCAGCTTTTTGATAAAGCGAGGGCCGCCTCAAACTGGCGCACGGCGGCGATGAATGCCCGCAGCTTCTCGCCGTCCTTCTTGCCCGGCGCCTGCTCCACTCCAGAAACTACATCCACACCCCAGGGGCGAAAGGCGCGCAGCGCCTTGGCGACATTATCAGGGTTAAGACCGCCGGCGATGATCAGCTTGAATTTCTTGGCCAGCAACCCCGCCATAGGCGCGGCTTCCTGCCAGTCAAAGGCCATGCCGGTGCCGCCGCGCTTACCTCCACTGCCGCCGGAATCAAGCATTAGCGCGCTGAACGTTCCGGCCGCATTCTCTTGTGTGGCGATGGCAGTCCCTTCGCCAGCTTCGCGCATGGAGATCGTCTTAATAATGCGCAACTCCCCGGAGCCATGCTGATCGCGAAGGCGACGCGCAAATTGCCGGTCCTCGTCGCCATGCAATTGCACCCCGGTCAGCCCGGCCTTCTGGACAGTATCGAGCACCAACTCCACCGACTGGTTCACGAACACCCCGATCTTCTCGACCGAGGCCGGCACGCCGGTGATGATCCTCGCGGCATCGCG
>JBLMXE010000473.1:0-8281 GCA_050257615.1 Chlamydiota bacterium
CGGTGCCGTCATTGATGCCGACATCGTTCTTCAGCGCCTCATGGGATGTGACTGCCGATGGCCGCCACTTTGTGGTGAACGTTTCCGGCGACCGAGAGGACCAGTCGCGGGCGACGCTGATTTCCAACTGGAAATCGAGGCTGAAGAAATGAGCCTGGAAGCGGGAGCCAGACTGGGGCCGTATGAGATCAGCGCGCCGCTCGGCGCGGGCGGCATGGGCGAAGTGTTCAAGGCACGCGACACACGGCTGGAGCGGACGGTTGCAATCAAAGTCTTGCCCTTAGATCTCGCTTCCAGCGTTGAGCTGAAACAGCGCTTCGAGCGCGATTCAGCTCCCGGTAGAACCGCTCGGCTTCGGAGCAGTGCTCTGAGGAGGCCGACGACTTTATGAAATCAGTTATTGAGGCGTGCCCGGAACTTACTGACCTTGGGTGGACCCTATCGGTCAAAAGTCGCCGCAGCCCGCCGTTTCGGGTCCATCAGCGATTCGGGGCTCCGGCGTCGCGCATGAGGATAACGTCAGACGTGGAGCTGTAGCGCAGGACCGCGAGGCTCTTGCCGTCGGGCGACCAGCGAAAGTCCTGAATCTTATCGGCGGTGAATCTTGTCAGCTGCCGTCCCTTAGAACCATCAAGGGGTTCGATCCAGACGTTGTCGACGCCTTTTTCTTCGTTGATAAAAGCGACCGCCTTGCCGTCTGGGGTGAAGTGAAAGCCGCTGCTCACCGGCGGGCCAGGAAGATTAAAGACGACGTTCAAGGCCGGGTCTATGGCGAGGGAGCGGGAAACCTTAGCGCTCCCGGCCAGGTCCAGCAATTCGATCCTGTTCCGATAGATGTGGGATTCCGGATTCCCCTGTACCACCAGTGCCGCTAGGCTGTTCCCGTCGGGAGAGAGCGCAACCCCCAAAGGAGTGGCGGGAGAGAGCGCAACCCCGGGAACGCTCTCGGCTTTTCCACCCGCGACGGGTAGACGCTGGATGCCGGAGGTGAAAGGCGGATCGCTGAAGTACAGCCACTTTCCGTCCGGCGAGCAGGTCCACAAAACCCCGTTACCGCCGACCTTGGCAAGCGGAGTTGGGTCGGAGCCGTCAGCGTCCGCGCGCCAGATCTTGAGGGAGTTTCCACTCTCATGGAACAGCCAGGTCAGCGCGATGGAGCGAGGGCCGCAGCTGGCGGCGTCCTTGATCCAGCTCTCGTTGTCGTTCAAGAGAGTCACAGGGTTGCTTCCGTCGGCCCGCAGGCGTACCAGGCGCACGCCTTCGGAGAGGAGCAGATGGCCATCGGGCGTCCAGGCAAAGCCGGGCAACCAGTCCCGGCGGGGAATGTCGGAAACCGAGGTAACGGGTCCGTCTCCGGTGGCGGGCAGAATGTCGAGCTCGCTGTCCGACTGAGTCTGCACCGTGGCCAGAGTCTTGCCGTCAGCCGAGAGGCTCACATTCCTATGGTCGGTGACGTCGTTGGTGATGGTGCGGAACTTGCCGTCCGGGTAGGAGAGCGCTCCAACCTGGTACTTGATGGAGATGTCAGGCCCTTTGGCTTGCACGTAGATCATGAAGAGCGAGCGGCCATCGGGAGCCCAGGCCAGTGTGAAGGGAAACTGACCAGCAAGTTTTGCAAATGGTTCCATGCGCCCGGTGGCGAAATCGAAGAGGTCAATTTCCCCCAGGGTCGCGCCGTGGAAGCTGAAGGAGGAGATGGCGATACGCTGCCCGTCCGGCGACCACGCCAGGAACATGGGGGACTCTCCCCGGGGCGCGATCTGGAGCACCTTCTCGTTGCTGCCGTCCGCGTTTGCATCCAGCAGCCGCCACTTGCCGACCTCGGGGTCATTCTCCCGGATGTAGGCGATGTGCTTGCCGTCAGGGGAAAACGTGGGATTGCTGTCCACATCCTTCGCCAGCAGTTCCGGAGTTCCTCCGAGAACGGGTGCGCGCAGCAGGTTGTAGACCTCCACGCCGCCCTTCGCCGCCTCTGCAAAATAGACGTAGTTGCCGTCGGGAGAGAACGCGAGAGTGGCAAAGGTCTGTCCGGACGCGGGCACCACCTGGGTATTGCTGCCGGTAGCGATGTTGCGCAGCCAAAGGCTTTGGAGACCGTTATCGTTCTGGACGCTGAGAAGGAACTTCCCGTCGGGCGAGATCGCGGTGGCTTGTGCTTTTCCGGTGTTAGTGACCTGAGTGACCGTGAAGCTCTGGAATGGCTCGCGGCCGGCGCGATGCAGCAGGGAATACACGCCGTAGCTCGCCGCCGCGACGAGTAACAGAATAAACAAACCGATCGCTGCCATGCCCAGCTTGTTCTGCCTGGCGAGGGCGGCGACCGAGGACGAGCCCGAGGATGCTGACGCCAAAGCCGCAGTGACGGGCCCCGATTGGGCCGATGCGGACGAAGCGTTTAGCGAGGCGCCGGCGGAGTGCGCTGGTTCCTCCACGTGGGGCACAGCGCGGCCGCTGGAATCGAGATCGCGCTTCAGGCGCTGCAGGTCCGCCCGCAATTCGGCGGCATGCTGGTAGCGAAGGCAGATATCCTTCTCCAGTGCCTTGTGGATGATCTCCTCGAGCCGAGGCGGCACTTCGTGGTTGAGACGAAGCGGCGGGATTGGCAGCTTGTGCAGGATGGAATCGAAGATCGCCGCTGAGGTATCGCCGCGGAAGGGAAGCTTGCCGGTCGCCATCTCGTAGAGCACGGCACCGAAAGAAAAGAGGTCGGTGCGTGGGTCCAACTCCTTGCCCAGGGCCTGCTCGGGCGACATGTAGGCAATTGTGCCCAGCGTGGTTCCCGGGCTGGTGAGGTGCTCGTGGGCGCCCTCGGCGGTGGCTTGCGAGGCGGCGAGGGGAGGAGGAGCGAACTTCTCGCCGGTGAGTTTGGCCAGGCCGAAGTCGAGGATCTTGGCGTGGCCTCGCCGGGTCACGAAAAGGTTGCCGGGTTTGATGTCGCGGTGAATAATCCCGCTGCCATGGGCGGCATCCAGGGCGTCGGCGATCTCGATGCTGAGCGCCAACAGCGTGTCGAGCGGCAGAGGGTTGCCCGCGATGCGATGCTTCAGGGTCGCACCCTCCAGATACTCCATGGCGATGAAGGCCTGGCCCTGCTGGTGGTCAATTTCGTAGATGGTACAGATGTTGGGATGATTGAGCGCAGAAGCTGCCTTGGCCTCGCGCTGGAAGCGGCTGAGCGCCTGGGGATCGGTGGCGACTTCCTCCGGCAGGAACTTTAGGGCGACGAACCTTTCCAGCTTGATGTCTTCGGCCTTGTAAACCACCCCCATACCGCCGCGGCCGAGCTTCTCCAGCACGCGGTAGTGGGATATGCTCCGGTCCATCATAAGAGTACAGTACCCGGGTTGGGCGTATGTTAATGCAGAACAGGGCTTTGTGGAAGAAGCTAAAAGTCATAGGGAACGGGAAGAGCTTGGTGGTTCCGAAATTGGGTTGGATGGCCGTGATGACCCCAGCTAACATGCTTTACAAAAGCCCTGCCGTTCCTGGGGCAATGAAAGCTGCGAAGGGCGCTGCCAGAGGCAAAAATCCGAGCACGTTAGCTTAGGGGCAACAGCATCGGCCTCGCTGTCGCTCGTACAGAACTCCATCAATGAATTAAAGAGATGACGCCCGAACCTGATAAAGGAAAGTCTGCCGGCTACGTGACTCTTCCTTATGTGTACGGGGTTCTCAACATCTCGTGATCGGGGAGCGTCTGAAAGGCCTACGACGAACGAGTTTCAGTGCAGGCGAAGGGCCTGCATACGAGCCTTGAAGAGGTAATCATTTCCGGACCACAGGAATCGGCCGCCGCTCTTGGGAAGAATACGCGGCCGGGATATACTGCGCCGCATGGCCATCCGGCAGCGCCGTGGATGTCTCGCCAATCTCATAGGCCTCCTCGTTTTGGGCGTGGCTGTGGTTTATGGGGTGGCCGCCGTGACGAGTCCGTGGGCCTTTCATATCGGTGGCCGCTGGACGCCCTTGTTGTACTGGTCGGGATCGGGCAAGCTGGTCACAAAGAGCGGGACTTACCCTCTCTACGTTTATTTCTTTCCTGCCTCTCATTTTTCCCATCTTCACCTTGACGGCCTGCGTCCCAGCGGCGGTGTACAAGGCTCAGGCTGGCTCTGTACAGCGCCGGGCGTGCTACAACAGCTGAAGCTGGGCGGCACTGTTTATAACGGCTGGCGGAGCACCGAAGGCAGCCTGATGCAGTTTCGCCTGCTCGAACCGAAGATTTTCGATGTCGGCCAACGGCAAGGCTACTTTGACCTTTATGGCCGCTGGCGCGGGCCGAAACTGGTCATGGATGACCGCGGGAGATGGGCAGGCCCTTTCCGCTCCGGCCTCAAAATTGAGCACGCCTCGGTGACCTTCGACTGGGGCCATTATTCGGATTTCAAGGCCATGTGTGCCCAGACGACAAATTCACCACCTCATTGAGCCCACATGGCCTGAAGTTTTGCGATTCCTTAGGCGGGCAGAACTAGCGCGTGCCCGTTTTCGCTTCCGCCGGCCGCTGATAGCTCCCCGGAACGGCGCGGAAGGTGATGGCCAGGCGGTTCCAGCTGTTGATGGCGATGATGGCCAGGGTCAGGTCCACCAGTTCTTTCTCGCTGAACTGGGTGCGCGCGTGCTCATACACCGCGTCCGGCACATGATCCTTGCCGATCAGCGTGACGGCTTCGGTCCATGCCAGGGCGGCGCGCTCGCGTTCGCTAAAGAATGGGGTCTCCTCCCAGACTGAAACCGCATATAAGCGCTGCTCGCTTTCACCTTCGGCGCGGGCGTCCTTGGTGTGCATGTCCACGCAATAAGCACAGCCGTTGATCTGCGAGGCGCGTAAACGGACCAACTCAAGCAAGCTGGTCTCCAGTCCGCAATGGCGGACGTATTGCTCCAGCCCATAAACGGCGCGATAAGCTTCGGGGGCGATCTTTGCGGCTTCCAGCCTGGGTTGCATGATGTTCTCCTTGATATATGCCTGTTTTCCCGGCGTAGTGTCTACTATTCGTTTTCGATGAACTGGTGTGGGCGAAGGATTAAAAAATGTCGTAAAGCGACCAGCTGTGACTTAGGTCACAGCGCGCAATCAGTTCTCCCCTATAGAAGCAAAAACATTAGCGCAGAGGTCGCGGAGAAGGGGAGGAGAAAGCGAAAATCCTCTGCGAACTCTGCGTTGAAGGTTTGGAGGGCCTGCAGGCAGCGCCCGTCAAGTGGTAGTTTATTGAGTTGGCCGGGTGAAGATTGTGAGCAACTCCTCTCCCAGATCGGGGCCGCAGCTGGCGCTGGCGACGGCGTCGTTCGCCATCTGCTTTGCTGCCTGGGGACTGATCAGCGCCTTCGCCCCGCGCTTTCGCGAACTGCTGCAGCTGAGCGCCACCCAGACCGCATTCCTGGTGGCCGTGCCTGTGCTGCTGGGAGCGCTGGCGCGCATTCCCATGGGCATGCTGGCGGACCGCTACGGGGGCCGAGCCGTGTTCACAGCCCTGATGCTGGCGGTGGCAGTTCCGGCGTTCTGGGTCACGCGCGCCGCTTCCTATCACCCCTTGCTGGCGGTCGCTTTCTTTCTCGGGCTGTCCGGGTCCTCTTTTGCCATTGGCATACCTTTCATCTCCCGCTGGTATCCGCAGGAACGCCAGGGCAGCGCGCTGGGCATCTACGGCGTGGGCAACATCGGCCAGTCGGCTGCGGTGTTTGGCGGGCCGGTGCTGGCGGCTGCGGCGGGGTTGCATAACGTCTTCCGCGGCATGGCGGTGCTGCTGGTGGTGTGGGCCATCGCCTTCGCTTTTCTGGCCCGCAACCCCCAAGGCGCGGCCCGTCCCAAGGGCCTGAAAGAGATGCTGGCCGTGCTGGGAAGCCGCCCGCTGGCCTGGCTGTTGGCCGCCTTCTACTTCCTGACCTTTGGCGGATTTGTCGCCTTCTCCATCTATCTGCCCAGCCTGCTGCGTTCCGATTTCGGCCTGGGCCTGATTGACGCCGGCTTCCGTACCGCCGGCTTTGTGGTGCTGGCCACGCTGGCGCGGCCGGTGGGCGGCTGGCTGGCCGACCAGATCGGCGGCGCGCGCGTGCTCTCCGTAGTGTTTCTGGGCATTATTCCCTTCGCCCTGCTGATGATGTGGAGTTCCATGGCGCCCTTCACCGTGGGCGCGCTGGGCTGCGCCTTGCTGCTGGGCATCGGCAACGGCGCCGTGTTCAAGCTGGTACCGCAGTATTTTCCGGTGGAGACCGGAACCGTGACCGGACTGGTGGGCGCGCTGGGCGGCTTGGGCGGTTTTTTCCCGCCCATCCTGCTGGGATTTTTCCGCGACCACACTGGGCAGGTGTGGCCAGGGTTCGTGCTGCTGGCTTTCGTTTCCGCCGTGCTCTACTGGGCCAACCGGCGGGTGTTCGTGCCGCGCCAGGAGAGCCTGGAGGAACTGCTGGCGCCGGAACTGACGCGCACCGCCGACCGCCTGCGCGCCGGCGCCTGGGCCACGCTGTGGACGGGCCTGCTGGTGGCGGCCATCGTGGTGGGCTCGCGCAATTTGGAGAACTTCGATCCCGCGCTGGTGGCCTACACCTTCGCCATCATCTTCGCCACCTGGGGCGTGGTTTATCACTACAACGTGTGGCTGAGCAAGCCGACCACCCGCATCTACTGGGATCGCGGCTGGCAGCTGTTCCGCAGCCGCGGGCCGCTGCGCAGTCTGGGACAATTGCTGGGCCTGGCCGGCACCCACATTTTCGGACAGCTCTTCATTCGCCGGCGCTCAGCCTTGCGCTGGTGGATGCACCAGCTGATTTTCTGGGGATGCGTGCTGGCAGTGCTGATTACCTTTCCGCTCGTATTTGGCTGGATTTCATTCCGCAGCGCGCTGAATGACCAGATGATGTACGTGCTCTACCTGTTCGGCGTGCCGGCGGTTCGCTTCCCTGCTCTGTCGCTGCAGGCGAAACTGGCGTTTCACGGTCTGGACATCGCCGCCTTTCTGGTGCTGGGGGGGATTTTTCTTTCGCTCTGGCGGCGCATGAGGGACAAGGGCGCGCAGGCGGTGCAGAGCTTTGCCCTGGATTTTTTCCCCATCATTGTTCTGTTTGCCATCTGCATCACCGGACTGGCCCTGACCGCGTCGCAGGAGTGGCTGCGGGGCGAATACTACGGATTTCTCTCGATTACCCACGCCATCGTAGTGATTGCGGCGCTGCTCTACCTGCCGTTCGGCAAGTTCTTCCATATTTTCCAGCGGCCGGCACAGCTGGGCGTGAAGCTCTATCACCAGGCCGGCGACCAGGATGAGGGCGCCATGTGCGCGCGCTGCGGCCAGCGCTTCGCCTCGCGCATGCAGATTGACGACCTGAAGCGCTCCCTGCCGCGATTGAATCTCAACTACGTGGTGCCGGGGCCGGCGGGAAGCTGGCAGGAACTGTGCCCCGCGTGCAAGCGCATCACGCTGGCACGGGCGCAACTGCGGATGAAGGAGGAAGCGCGTGGCTAAGCAGCCGGCATCCTTGCGCGAGCTCACCGCCCAGTTCGGGCCGCACCTGAACTACACGCCCGCCGGCGGATGGCGCGAGGAGTCCACCCATCCCTACCACCTGGTTAAGACACACTGCTGCTTCTGCGGCCAGCAGTGCGGTATCCAGCTCAAGGTGGAGGAGGTGAACCAGCGGGTGATCGGATTCGAGCCTTGGGAGGAATTTCCTTTCAACCGCGGCATGCTTTGCCCCAAGGGGGTGAAGCGCTATTTACAGAGCGAGCACCCGGACCGCCTGCTCGACCCGCTGATGCGGACAGAATATGGTTTCAGGAAAGCAAACTGGGACGAGGCGCTGGACTTCACCGCCAGCCGCTTGCGCGAGTTGCAGGAAAAATATGGAAAAGATGCGGTTGCGGTTTACGGCGGCGCTTCGCTGAGTACAGAGAAGACTTATTTGGTAGGGAAATTCGCCCGCGTAGCCCTGGGCACGCGGCACGTGGACTACAACGGGCGGCTGTGCATGGTCTCGGCCGGGCACGCCTACAAACCGGCGTTCGGCGTGGACCGCAGCCTGTTTCCGTGGGAGGACATTCCCAAGGCGCAGGTGCTGCTGATTGTGGGCGCCAACGTCGGGGACTGCGCTCCCATCACCACCGACTACGTGTGGCGCTGCCGCGACAACGGCGGCAGGCTCATCGTGGCGGACCCGCGGCTGACGCCCATCGCGCGCAATGCCGACCTGTTTCTGCCGGTGCGGCCGGGCACCGACCTGGCGCTGCTTATGGCCATGCTGCACGTGGTGCTGCGCGACGGACTGGAGAACCGCAAGTTCATCG
>JBLMXE010000474.1:0-5457 GCA_050257615.1 Chlamydiota bacterium
ATCGTGCCTGCGGCAGCCCCCTCCCTCCCGCCACTTTGGACGCCTGCCTGCAGAGCGACGCCGTGCTCCTGGGCGCCGTCGGCGGCCCCGACTTCGATGACCTGCCCCGCCACCTGCGCCCTGAGTCTGGCCTGCTGCAACTGCGCATGGCTCTGGGCGGTTACGCCAATCTCCGCCCCGCGGTTTCCTATAAGTCCATAGCCGATTGCTCTCCCCTGCAGCCCGCCATCGCCGAGGGCGCTGACATCCTGGTCGTCCGCGAACTGCTGGGCGGCCTCTATTTCAGTGAAGACCGCGGTTTCAGCGAAGATGGCAACAGCGCCTTCAACACCATGCGCTATTCGGTGGAAGAGATTGAGCGCATCGCTCACGTCGGCTTCCGCGAGGCTCGCCGCCGCCGCCGCAAGCTCACCTCCGTGGACAAGGCCAACGTTCTGGAAACATCACAGCTCTGGCGCAAGGTGGTGAGCCGCGTGGCCCGCGATTATCCCGAGGTCAAGCTGGAGCACATGTACGTTGACTCCTGCGCTATGCACCTGGTCAGTGATCCCCGGCGCTTCGACGTGATCCTCACCGAGAATCTGTTTGGCGACATTTTGTCCGATGAGTCCGCCGTCATCACCGGTTCGCTGGGCATGTTACCTTCCGCCACCGTCGGCGGCTCCGTAAACCTCTATGAACCGGTGCACGGCTCCGCGCCTGACATCGCCGGGCGCGGCATCGCTAATCCTTTGGGGGCGATTGCCTCGGCCGCCATGCTGCTGCGCTATTCTGCCAACCTGGAGCAGGAGGCGCGCGACCTAGAGTTCGCCATCCACTCCGTACTGGAGGCCGGCTATCGAACCGCCGACCTGGCCCGCGGCCGTTCCCGCATTGACCTGGTTTCCACCGTGCAGATGGGCATGCAGGTGGAAAAGGTGGTGACCGATATCCTCGACAGCCGCCATGCCTACCATGCGGTATAAGCTGGAGCAGTCATGAGCCGGCCACGCACTCTATTCGAAAAGATCTGGGACGATCACGTCGTCTGCCAGCCTGCGGGCGAGCCTGCCCTGCTTTACATTGATCTGCACCTTGTCCACGAAGTCACCTCGCCGCAGGCGTTCGAGGGTCTGCGCCTGGCAGGCCGCCGCGTGCGCCGCCCCGACCTCACCTTTGCCACCGTGGACCACAATGTGCCCACCCTGGCAGCGGAACGCAGCGTCATCCGCGATCCCGTTGCCGCCCAGCAGGTGGAAGCCCTGCGCCGCAATTGCCGTGATTTCGGCGTTCCCCTGTTTGATATTGATTCCGCCCAGCAGGGCATCGTGCACGTCATCGGACCTGAACTTGGCCTGACTCGCCCCGGCAGCACGATTGTTTGTGGCGACAGTCACACCAGCACCCATGGGGCTTTTGGCGCGCTCGCTTTCGGCATCGGCACCTCCGAAGTCGAGCACGTCCTGGCCACGCAGTGTCTGCGCCAGGCACGGCCCAAGACTTTGCAGATCCTCGTGCGCGGTGCCCTGCCCCAGAGTGTCACCGCCAAGGATTTGGCGCTGGGCATCATCGGCCGCATCGGCACCGATGGCGCCACCGGCTACGTCATCGAATACGCCGGCGAAGCCCTGCGCGGGCTGACCATGGAAGGCCGCATGACGCTTTGCAACATGAGCATTGAAGCCGGCGCCCGCGCCGGCATGGTGGCCCCCGACGAGACCACCTTCGCTTATCTTCGTGGCCGCCGCTTCGCTCCCCAGGGCGCCGCCTGGGACGAGGCCGTGGCCTATTGGAAGACTTTGCCCAGCGATCCCGGCACGCAGTTCGACCGCGTGGTGGAAGTTGACGCCGCTACCCTGGCGCCCGCCGTCACCTGGGGTACCAGCCCCGGCATGGTCGTCCCCGTCACCGACCGCGTTCCTGATCCGCAACACTTCCCTTCCGAAGCCGAACGCAATGCCGCCCTGCGCGCTTTGGAATACATGGGATTGCGTGCCGGCACGCCCATGCAGGAGGTCGCGGTCAACCGCGTCTTTATCGGCTCCTGCACCAACGCCCGCCTGGAGGACCTGCGGGCCGCCGCCCGCGTCGCCAAAGGTCACAAGGTCAGCTCCAGAGTGCAGGCCATGGTCGTACCCGGCTCGCAAGCGGTAAAACAGGCCGCCGAGCAGGAGAAACTGGATCAGGTATTTCGCGACGCCGGCTTCGAGTGGCGCGAATCCGGCTGCTCCATGTGTCTGGGCATGAATCCCGATATCCTGCAACCGCTGGAGCGCTGCGCCTCCACCAGCAATCGCAACTTCGAAGGCCGCCAGGGCGTGCGCGGCCGTACCCACCTGGTCAGCCCCGCCATGGCTGCCGCTGCTGCCATCGCGGGACACTTCGTGGACATCAGAAACTGGGAGTATCGCGACTAATGCAAGCTTTTCAAGTACATACAGGGAAGGCGGCGCCGCTGGACCGACCCAATGTGGATACCGACCAGATCATCCCCAAGCAGTTTTTGAAACGCATCGAGCGCAGTGGCTACGGTCAGTTCCTGTTCTACGACTGGCGCTATCTTCCTGATGGCAAGCCCGATCCTTCGTTCGTGCTCAACCAGCCGGCTTACGCCGGAGCCAGCATTTTGATTGCGGGAAAGAATTTTGGCTGCGGCTCTTCGCGGGAACACGCCCCCTGGGCCCTGCTGGATTATGGCATTCGCGCCATAATCGCGCCCTCTTTTGCCGATATCTTTGCCAACAACTGCACCAAGAATGGCCTCCTGCCGCTGGTTCTGGAGGAATCTAAAGTGATGGAATTAATGGGGAAGGCAGGAGGTAGGGTAGAAGTCTGCCAGGTTACGGTAGACCTGGTAGAAAAGCAGGTGCGCGACAGCTCCGGCTTCCGGGCCAGCTTCGAGATTGACGATTTCAAGCGCAAGTTCCTGCTGGAAGGCTTGGACGACATCGGCCTGTCGTTGAAGTTTCAGAACGACATTACAGCTTACGAGCAAAGGCGGAGAGGGTACTTCAACCCAAGCACTTAGCATTTAGCCCCTGAAGTTCGGCACAAGAAAATCGCGACGGGCCAAATGCTAAGTGCTAAATGCCAAGTGCTGGTTTGTTCACAACGCCAGCAGCGCAATCGCCAATCCCAGCCACATAACAAACGCCGTAACATTGATTGCGACCCGAATGGGAACGCTGTCCATCACCCAGTTATATCTCGCGTCCATGACCTTTCTCCCTTCCTATCCCATTAGACGTTGATCTTCGCGGAACGTAACCGCTGGCTTGGGAGGTCCGCTCCGGCGTCTGCTTGTGATACGTGACGCGGTGGGGAAAAGTTTCGTAAAGAAGCAGTTGGCACTTGGCACTTAGCATTTGGCCCGTGAAATGTATTCTTCAGATTTGAAGTAAATCGTGAATGGCTAAGGGCTAAATGCTAATTGCTGCTGTTCACGGGCTGAAAGCTGAGAGCTGACAGCTTTCTCACGCCGCTGTCGTCGCCGTGGCCACCTTTTCCAGCTCGGGGTAGCGCTTGAGCAGCAGCTCGGGAACTTTCTGGGGGCGTCCGCTGAGGAGGTGTTTCATCTGAAGAGCGTTGACCACGGCCTTGCCCTGGAAATGATTGTTGGCCACCACGTAGGTGACCTGTGACTGGCGGGCGATGCTTTCAACCTTTCCCTTCCACCCGGCCAGCTCAGCCTCGCTGTACAGATAGTTGTAGCGATCGTTGCGGTTGTCGCAGTCGAACCACTGGTCGTAGTTGCGGCCGTGCAGGCGCACATAACCGATCTCAGAAGTTACGTGCTGGGTGGGCGCCAGCGACTGCCCAATCACGGGCTGGTCAATGTTGCAGAAGGCGACGTTCTTCTGGGCGAAGTAGCGCAGGGTCTCTTCCCGGTTCCAGCTGGAGTGGCGCACCTCGACCACGCGCGGGTATTCGATGAACTGGCGCAGCAGCCATTCCAGGTAGTCGCGGTTCTCGTCCGTGTTCTTAAAGGAAACGGGAAACTGGATGAGCAGCGCGCCCAGGCGGCGCTCCGAGGCCAGCGCCTCCAGGCCTTCCTTGGCCTGCACTTCGTCTTCGTCGGTGGGCTTGATGGTAGCGGCCGAAGTGCCTTCGATCACGGCGACGGGCGAGTGAGTGAACGAGCGGTGCAGCTTGGCGGTGAACACGAAGTTGGGATTCACCGCCTCCACTTTCTTGCACCACAGCTTGGCCAGCTCCGGCTTGATGTGGCCGTAGAAGGAAGTGTTGATTTCGATCACGTCCACGAACTGGGGAAGGTAGTCGAGGGGATGCTGCTTGCGCAGTCGGATTTCCGGCGGGTAAACGATGCCTTCCCAGTCCTTGTAGGACCAGCCGGCGGTGCCAATGCGAATGTTGTCTGTGCTCTCCACGCGAAATTTTGGACTGCTGCGCGAGACCCCGCCCGCGAAGCTGCTGGAAATGAGAATTCTGGATGGCAGATTAGCACACACCCTCCGCTCCTCCCAATTCTCCTCTCCCGCTGGTTTCCCGTCACTTTTGTGATCTGCATCACACATGCCTGTGACCCCAACCATCGCCCTGGCCGATGCCGGCCGCCTATCTTAAGGATCAGATTGGGGAGGGGGGCGATGGCGGAGTTCAAGAAATGCTGGCGGCAGAAGGT
The DNA here is from genome assembly GCA_050257615.1 of Chlamydiota bacterium. Lineage (GTDB taxonomy): Bacteria > Acidobacteriota > Terriglobia > Terriglobales > Acidobacteriaceae > JAICWP01. The sequence continues at coordinate 4,622 of JBLMXE010000474.1, forward strand.
GGTGGCGGAGATGACGGCCGTGCACCTGCAGCAGTTCGCCCGCGAAGTGGGGGCTTCGCTGAGCGCGCCCGATGCGCTGGTGTTCCTGAATGAGCACGGCCGCGCCTACGAGATGTGGAAACACATGATGCGGGCCGGGGAAGAGTACATCAAGGCCAAGCTGCAGGAATCCCACCGGACGACGAGCGTGCGCCAGCCCGCGGCCCAGATGCAGGTTTCCCGCTCGGTAGTCGGGAGTCGGTAGTCGGGAGTCAGGAGCGAGCCAGCCGGGCGCGGGCAAGGGTCTCCTCAACAACAGCTGTCTTAGCGTCGGCATAAGCCTGCACATCCCTCCATTCCTTCCGGGCCAGAGGGGGCGGGGCGCGCCTATTATTGGTCTCGGCAGAAATAATGTCCTAAGTTCCTAGCCAGAAGCGCAAGGTCCCTCCGCTCGCGCTTCCTCGCAAGCTCGGTTGCGCTCGGTCGGGATGACAGAGGAAAAGGAAACATGTGGAGGGCATTACTCGTGCAGTTATCAATAGTCCAAAATGACGACCCGCATCAGTAGGTGACCAGAACGACCCAGTAGGCGCCGGCGGGATACTTGCGGGTGCGGGCGAAGCAAGCGCCGACGGCGAAAGCCTGGGCGTTGCGCTGGCGAACGATGACCGCGGCTTCCGGGGGAAGCATCTGGGGTTCGGTGGAGGTGAAGGTGGCGGCCTGGTGCACGCCAGGGACGCTCATGGCGAGGCGAGGATTGAGCTTGTCCTGATGCGCCATGCGGCAGGCGGCCTGATGGAGAGCAGGAATAAAACGGCGGCTCAGGGCGGACAACCCGGCGCGGCCGCGCAACTCGG
>JBLMXE010000475.1:0-4063 GCA_050257615.1 Chlamydiota bacterium
TGCATGACCCGCGGGCGCGGGCCATATTGGGGCCTGACATTGACTGACGAGCACAACAAATCGGAACACGAGATCGAGAACCCGGAAACCCGCTACGAGCGCCGGGACATGAGCCCGCACGGCGTGCTGCTGTTCCTGGCCGGGCTGGCCATAGTGTCGGTCCTTATTTATTTCATGCTCTGGGGCTTTTACGGTTATCTGAACGGGTTCAAGCAGAAGCGGGCGGAGATGCCGTCGCCGCTGGAGACGGCGCACGACAATGCCAACACGCAGAAAGTGATCCAGAGTTTCCCGGAGCCGAGGCTGCAGGCCAATGAGCCGGCGGACCTGAACAAGTTCCAGGCGCAGCAAGAACAAATTCTGAACAGCTATGGCTGGGTGGACCAGCAGGCGGGCATAGCGCATATTCCCATCGAGCAGGCGATTGACATCCTGGCCGCGCACGGCCTGCCGGTGAGGGAAGAGCAGACGCCAGCGTCGGCGGGCCAGGCACAAGCGAAGCCAAGCGGCGGGAAATAACAGAGAGGTCAAGCAGTGAGGAGCGAAGTGAGATCGGGGGGCAGAATGGCGGTCTGGGCGATAACGGCGGCAGCCGTGCTGTGCGCCTGCGCCTGGGGGCAGACGCTGGATCCGCTGTCGCCGCCCGCCAACCAGCGCCCGCCGGCGTTGAAGCGCGTGGGCATCGAGCAGCGCCTGAACCAGCAGATTCCGCCCAGCCTGGAGTTCCGCGACGAAGCCGGGAACCCGGTGCAACTGGGGCAGTACTTCGGGAAGGGGCCGCTGATTCTGAATTTCGTTTACTTCCACTGCCCCATGCTGTGCGGACAGGTGCTGCAGGGGCTGACGGGAGCGCTGCGGGCGATCGGCTACACCGCAGGCAGAGATTTTACGGTGCTGACGGTCAGCTTTGATCCGCATGAGACGCCGGAGATGGCGGCGGCAAAAAAGAAGACGGTGCTGGCGAGTTACGGGCGGCCGCAGGCAGAGCAGGGCTGGCACTTTCTGACGGGCAGCGCGGCTTCGATCGCGGCACTGACGCGAGCGGCGGGGTTTCAATATCAGTACAACGCGCAGGAGAACCAGTTTGCCCATCCCACGGCCATCATGACGCTGACGCCAGAGGGGAAGGTTTCGCAGTATTACTACGGAATCGAATACGCTCCGCGCGACCTGCGGCTGGGGCTGGTGCAGGCTTCCAACGGGCAGATCGGCACGCTGGTTGACGAAGCACTGCTGTACTGCTATCGCTACGATCCGAAGACGGGCAAGTACAGCGCCATCGTCAGCCGGGTGCTGCGCATCTCGGGCGCGCTGTGGCTGGCGATGGTGGGTGCGTTCCTGGTGGTGATGTTCCGGATGGAGCCAAAAAATCGCATGCAAGGACGGGCCAGGTAATCTATGTTCCCGAATTTTCCCATATGGCCGGTGCGGGCGGCGACGTCGGCCAGCAATCTGGACGCACTCTTTATCTTTCTGCTGCTGGTGACCGGCATGGTCACCATTCTGATTTTCATCCTGATTACGCTGTTTGCCCTGCGCTACCGGCACGACCGGGTGGAGAAAGCGACACCTATTCTGGGCTCGCTGGCGCTGGAGACCACGTGGTCGCTGGTGCCCTTCGGGATTTTTCTGATCTTCTTCGTGTGGGGCGCGGTGCTGTATTTCCAGGAACGCACGGCGCCGGCCGATTCCATGGAAATTTACGTGGTGGCCAAGCAGTGGATGTGGAAGCTGCAGCACATGGACGGACAACGGGAGATCAATGAACTGCACGTGCCGGTGGACCGGGACGTGAAGCTGATCATGACCTCGCAGGACGTAATCCACAGCTTCTTTGTGCCCGCTTTCCGGCTCAAGCAGGACGTGCTGCCTGGGCGATACACCACGCTGTGGTTCCGCGCCATCCGCCCAGGAACCTACCATCTGTTTTGCGCGGAATATTGCGGTACGCAGCATTCGGGGATGATCGGCAGCATCATCGTCATGAATCCGGCGGACTACCAGGCGTGGCTGTCGGGAGGCGGGGGGGAAGGTTCGCTGGCTTCCACCGGACAGAAGCTGTTCCAGCAGCTGGGATGCGGCAGCTGTCACCGCTCGGACACGCAGGGCCGAGGTCCCAACCTGGTGGGCGTATTCGGCAAGCCGGTGCAACTGGAGGACGGGCGCACGGTGACGGCGGACGAGAACTACGTGCGGGAATCCATCCTCAACCCGGGGGCGAAGATCGTGGCCGGGTTCAAGAACATCATGCCCAGCTTCCAGGGCGTGGTGAGCGAAGAGCAACTGCTGAGCCTGATTGCCTACGTGAAGTCGCTGCAAGGGTCGCAGCCGGGCGCAGTCTCAGCTCAACCAAGGGTGAAGTGATATGGCGAGCGCAAGCACCACAATAACGGCAGAACGCGAACATTACCTGAACGCCGATTATGGGTTCAAGTCGTGGCTGTTAACAACGGATCATAAGCGGATCGCGCTGCTGTACCTGATCTCGATCACGTTCTTCTTTTTTATCGGCGGGTTGTTTGCGCTGCTGATAAGGCTGGAACTGCTGACGCCGCAAGGCGACCTGGTGCAGGCGGACACGTACAACAAGCTGTTCACCATGCACGGGCAGGTGATGATCTTCTTCTTCCTGATTCCGGCGGTGCCGGCGGTGCTGGGCAACTTCCTTGTGCCCATGATGATCGGGGCCAAAGACCTGGCCTTCCCGCGCATCAACCTGCTGAGCTGGTATCTGTTCATCATCGGCGGCGGAATCATGCTCTACACCATGATGGTGGGAGGGGTGGACACCGGCTGGACCTTCTATGTGCCGCTGAGCACGGCTTACGTGGGCACGCACGTGGTGCTGGCCGTGCTGGCCATCTTCACAGCTGGCTTTTCCTCGATTCTGACCGGCCTGAACTTTATTGTGACCATCCATCGCATGCGAGCCCCGGGAATGACCTGGGGACGGATGCCGCTGTTCCTGTGGTCGAACTACGCCACCGCTATCATCCAGATTCTGGGGACACCCGTGGTGGCGATAAGCCTGGCTCTGGTGGCCCTGGACCGGCTATTCAACCTGGGAGTATTCAACCCGCAACTGGGGGGCGACCCGCTGCTGTTCCAGCACCTGTTCTGGTTCTACTCCCACCCCGCGGTGTACATCATGATTCTGCCCGGCATGGGAGTGGTGAGCGAAATCGTTCCCTGCTTCTCGCGCAAGCGGGTATTCGGCTATGAGTTCGTGGCCCTGGCCAGCATCGGTATTGCGGTGATGGGCTTCCTGGTGTGGGCGCATCACATGTTCGTGGCCGGCATCTCGCTGTATTCCGCACTGGTGTTTTCCTTCTTCAGCTACCTGGTGGCGGTGCCTTCGGCGATCAAGGTGTTCAACTGGACGGCCACCATGTTCAAGGGGAAGATCTATTACTCCACCCCCATGCTCTACGCCCTGGGCTTTATCGGGCTGTTCACCATGGGCGGGATGACGGGCCTGTTCCTGGCGGCGCTGGGAGTGGATGTGCACGTGACCGACACCTACTTTGTGGTGGCGCACTTCCACTACATCATGGTGGGCGGCGGAGTGATGGCGTACCTGGCGGGCATGCATTACTGGTGGCCAAAAATCACCGGGCGTATGTACCCGGAGAGCTGGGGGCGGCTGGCGGCGCTGATCATATTCATCGGCTTCAACCTGACCTTCTTCCCGCAGTTCATCCTGGGCTGGACGGGAATGCCGCGCCGGTACCATGCCTATACGCCTGAGTTTCAGGTTCTGAACGTGCTTTCCACGGCGGGTGCGACCGTGCTGGCGGTGGGCTACCTGTTGCCCATGGTGTACTTCCTGTGGTCGCTGCGCTACGGCAAGGAAGCCGGGGATAATCCCTGGGGCGCAGCGGGCCTGGAATGGAAGACAGCCTCGCCGCCACCTACTTACAACTTCGAAGAGACGCCGGTTGTAACCTGGGAGGCTTACAACTACGACGAGCTGCCCAAGGAGGTTCCCGTTGTCGGATAGCAGCCAAGCCGTGGCCACCCACGAACTGCGGCACCATTTCGAGAACATGGAGCAGCAGCGCGG
>JBLMXE010000476.1:0-16622 GCA_050257615.1 Chlamydiota bacterium
TGCATGACCCGCGGGCGCGGGCCATATTGGGGCCTGACATTGACTGACGAGCACAACAAATCGGAACACGAGATCGAGAACCCGGAAACCCGCTACGAGCGCCGGGACATGAGCCCGCACGCGGTGCTGCTGTTTCTGGCCGGGCTGGCGGTGGTTTCGGTGCTCATCTACTTCATGCTCTGGGGATTTTACGGTTATCTGAGCGGGTTCAAGCAGAAGGCGGAGCGGGTACCGTCGCCCTTGGAGACCGTGCACGATAATGCCAACACGCAGAAAGTGATCCAGAGTTTCCCGCAGCCGCGGCTGCAGGCCAATGAGCCGGCTGACCTGAACAAGTTCAAGGCGCAGCAAGAGCAAATTCTGAACAGCTATGGCTGGGTGGACCAGCAGGCGGGCATAGCGCATATCCCCATCGCGCAGGCGATTGACATCCTGGCGGCGCACGGTTTGCCGGTGAGGGAAGAGCAGACGCCACCGGCGGCGAGCCAGGCACAAGCGAAGCCAAGCGGCGGGAAATAACAGAGAGGTCAAGCAGTGAGGAGCGAAGTGAGATCGAGGAGAATGGCGGCCTGGGCGATAGCGGCGGCCGCCGTGCTGTGCGCCTGCGCCTGGGGGCAGACGCTGGATCCGCTATCGCCGCCCGCAAACCAGCGCCCACCCGCGTTGAAGCACGTGGGCATCGAACAGCGCCTGAACCAGCAGATTCCGCCCAGCCTGGAATTCCGCGACGAGGCCGGGAACCCGGTGCGGCTGGGGCAGTATTTCGGGAAGGGGCCGCTGATTTTGAATTTTGTTTACTTCCACTGTCCCATGCTGTGCGGACAAGTGCTGCAGGGGCTGACGGGAGCGCTGCGGGCGATCGGCTACACCGCAGGCAGAGATTTCACCGTGCTGACGGTCAGCTTTGACCCGCACGAAACGCCGGAGATGGCGGCGGCGAAGAAAAAGTCGGTGCTGGCTACCTACGGACGGCCGGAAGCGGAGCAGGGCTGGCACTTTCTGACGGGCAGCGCGGCTTCGATCGCGGCCCTGACGCAAGCGGCGGGCTTTCAGTATCAGTACAACGCGCAAGAGAACCAGTTTGCGCATCCCACGGCGATCATGACTCTGACGCCAAAAGGAAAGGTCTCGCAGTATTACTACGGGATTGAATACGCTCCGCGCGACCTGCGGCTGGGGCTGGTGCAGGCTTCCAACGGGCAGATCGGGACGCTGGTTGACGAGGCGTTGCTGTACTGCTACCGCTACGACCCGAAGACGGGCAAGTACAGCGCCATCGTCAGCCGGGTGCTGCGCATCTCGGGCGCGCTGTGGCTGGCGATGGTGGGTGTGTTTTTGGTGGTGATGTTCCGGATGGAGCCAAAAAATCGCATGCAAGGACGGGCCAGGTAATCTATGTTTCCGAATTTTCCCATATGGCCGGTGCGGGCGGCGACGTCGGCCAGCAATCTGGACGCACTCTTCATTTTTCTGCTGCTGGTGACCGGCATGGTCACCATTCTGATTTTTATCCTGATTACGCTGTTTGCCCTGCGCTACCGGCACGACCGGGTGGAGAAAGCGACACCCATCCTGGGCTCATTGGCGCTAGAGACCACGTGGTCGCTGGTGCCCTTCGGAATATTTCTGATTTTCTTCGTGTGGGGTGCGGTCCTGTATTTCCAGGAGCGCACAGCGCCGGCCGATTCCATGGACATCTATGTGGTGGCCAAGCAGTGGATGTGGAAACTGCAGCACATGGACGGACAGCGGGAGATTAATGAGTTGCACGTGCCGGTGGACCGGGACGTGAAGCTGATCATGACCTCGCAGGACGTGATCCACAGCTTTTTTGTGCCCGCCTTCCGGCTGAAGCAGGATGTGCTGCCCGGACGCTACACCACGCTGTGGTTCCGCGCTATCCGGCCGGGAACGTATCACCTGTTCTGTGCGGAATATTGCGGGACGCAACACTCGGGGATGATCGGCAGCATCATCGTAATGAATCCGGCGGACTACCAGGCGTGGCTGTCGGGAGGCGGGGGGGAAGGATCGCTGGCTTCCAGCGGACAAAAGCTGTTCCAGCAGCTGGGATGCGGCAGTTGTCACCGTTCAGACACGCAGGGCAGGGGCCCCAACCTGGTAGGGGTATTCGGCAAACCGGTGCAACTGGAGGACGGGCGCACGGTGACGGCGGACGAGAACTACGTGCGGGAATCCATCCTCAACCCGGGGGCGAAGATCGTAGCCGGGTTCAAGAACATCATGCCCAGTTTTCAGGGCGTGGTAAGCGAAGAGCAACTGCTGAGCCTGATTGCCTACGTGAAATCGCTGCAAGGGGCGCAGCAGGGCGGGCCGGTCGTGCCGGCAGCTTCAGCTAAACCAAGGGTGAAGTGATATGGCGAGCGCAAGCACCACAATAACGGCAGAGCGCGAACATTACCTGAATGCCGATTACGGCTTCAAGTCGTGGCTGTTGACCACGGATCATAAGCGGATCGCGCTGCTGTACCTGATCTCGATCACCTTTTTCTTTTTTATCGGCGGTTTGTTTGCGCTGCTGATAAGGCTGGAACTGCTGACGCCGCAAGGCGACCTGGTGCAGGCGGACACTTACAACAAGCTGTTCACCATGCACGGGCAGGTGATGATCTTTTTCTTCCTTATTCCGGCGGTACCGGCGGTGCTGGGGAACTTCCTGGTGCCGATGATGATCGGGGCCAAAGACCTGGCCTTCCCGCGCATCAACCTGCTGAGCTGGTATCTGTTCATCATCGGCGGCGGAATCATGCTCTACACCATGATGGTGGGAGGGGTGGACACGGGCTGGACCTTTTATGTGCCGCTGAGCACGGCGTACGTGGGCACGCACGTGGTGCTGGCGGTGCTGGCCATCTTCATAGCCGGCTTTTCCTCCATTCTGACCGGTCTGAACTTTATTGTGACCATCCACCGCATGCGGGCTCCGGGAATGACCTGGGGACGCATGCCGCTGTTTCTGTGGTCGAACTACGCCACCGCCATCATCCAGATTCTGGGAACGCCGGTAGTAGCGATCAGCTTGGCTCTTGTGGCCCTAGATCGGCTGTTCAACCTGGGAGTCTTTAACCCGCAACTGGGGGGCGACCCGCTGCTGTTCCAGCACCTGTTCTGGTTCTACTCCCACCCCGCGGTATACATCATGATTCTGCCCAGCATGGGAGTGGTGAGCGAAATCATTCCCTGCTTCTCACGCAAGCGGGTGTTCGGCTATGAATTCGTGGCGCTGGCCAGCATCAGCATAGCGGTAATGGGATTTCTGGTGTGGGCGCACCACATGTTCGTGGCCGGCATCTCGCTGTATTCCGCGCTGGTGTTTTCCTTCTTCAGCTACCTGGTGGCGGTGCCTTCGGCGATCAAGGTGTTCAACTGGACGGCCACCATGTTCAAGGGGAAGATCTATTACTCCACGCCCATGCTCTACGCCCTGGGCTTTATCGGGCTGTTTACCATGGGCGGGATGACGGGCCTGTTCCTGGCGGCGCTGGGAGTGGATGTGCACGTTACCGACACCTACTTTGTGGTGGCACACTTCCACTACATCATGGTGGGCGGGGGAGTGATGGCGTATCTGGCGGGCATGCATTACTGGTGGCCAAAAATCACCGGGCGCATGTACCCGGAAAGCTGGGGGCGGCTGGCGGCGCTGATCATCTTCATCGGCTTCAACTTGACCTTCTTCCCGCAGTTCATCCTGGGCTGGACCGGAATGCCGCGCCGCTACCACGCCTATACGCCGGAGTTTCAGGTTCTGAACGTGCTTTCCACGGCAGGGGCGACCGTGCTGGCGGTGGGCTACCTGCTGCCCATGGTGTACTTCCTGTGGTCGCTGCGCTACGGCAAGGAAGCCGGGGACAATCCCTGGGGCGCAGCGGGCCTGGAGTGGAAGACGGCCTCGCCGCCTCCTACCTACAACTTCGAAGAGACGCCGGTTGTGACCTGGGAGGCTTACAACTACGACGAGCTGCCCAAGGAGGTCCCCGTTGTCGGATAGCAGCCAAGCCGTGGCCACCCACGAACTGCGGCACCATTTCGAGAACATGGAGCAGCAGCGCGGCGCTTCCTCCATGGGAATGTGGGTGTTCCTGGTCACCGAAATCATGTTTTTCGGTGGCATGTTCATGGCCTACCTGACCTATCGCTACGAGTATTTCGTGGCCTGGCAGGAAGGCAGCCAGCACATGGACTTCTGGATCGGCACCATCAACACAGGGGTGCTGATCTGCAGCAGCCTGACTATGGTGCTGGCAGTGCTGGCGATTCAGCAGGGGCGGCGGCGGCTGACCTCGGTGATGCTGACAGCCACGATCTGCTTTGCCAGCGCCTTCCTGGTGTTGAAAGGGATTGAGTACCACGGGCACTGGGTAGCGCACGAGTTTCCCGGTCCCTCTTTTCATTTTGCCGGCATTGACCCGCGGCACGTGGAGATGTTCTTTGTTCTGTATTTCGTCATGACCGGATTCCACGCCCTGCACGTGCTGGTGGGAATGGGGCTGGTATCCACCGTGCTGTACATGAATGTGCGCGGGCATTATTCAGCGGATTATCACAATCCCATCGAGAACGTGGGACTGTACTGGCACTTCGTGGACCTGGTGTGGATTTACTTGTATCCCTTGCTGTATCTGATCGGCCACCATCACGTGGCGTGAGAACGACATGGAAAAGATCATAAGCGGGAAAGTATATTTCACGGTCTGGGCGGCCCTGATGTTCCTGACGGTGACGACGGCGGGACTGTCGTACATTGACCTGGGATCGTTCAGTATTGTGGTGGCGCTGCTTATTGCCACCATTAAGGGCTCGCTGGTGGTGCTGTTCTTCATGCACGCCAAGTACATTGACGTGAAGGCCACGGCGCTGGTCATTTTGGCGGGATTTTTCTGGCTGACTATTCTGCTGCTGATGACCATGACCGACTACATAACCAGGGCGTGGTCGTAGGGGCAGTTTCAAGTTTCCAGTTTCAAGACAAACATCTGGGGGCGAATTGGGAGGAGCGGTGCCGTCCCGCCGGGACTCCGGACCTCAATGCGCGTTCTGCTCGTGACTTCCGTCCTGTTTCCTATGCCGCAGTGGCGCAGGCAAATCTCCGGTTTCAGATTCCGCCATCAAGAAATCTTTTTGACCACAAACTGCCCGACAAGCATGGCCATGGCAAAGGCGAGCACAGTCACACTGAATAGTACTTTAGCCAGCGGCACCCAGCCATGAGCATCGCCTGTGTAGCCCAGCACACCGAAGAGGACGGCAAGAATTCCGAAAATAACCGGCCAGACGACCAACATAGAATCTACCCCTATAACCCCCTATAACTATGATGCGCGGGCGGGAAACGGGGCGCGATCGTCTGAAAGCCGGGCCTGGAGGTCCTTTCGCGGCAGGAAGAGGTTGCGCTATACTCCGCGAGCAGTTTTTCTCCGAGGTGAGATATGGCTTTTTGTACGTCGTGTGGCGCGACGCTGGAGGGAGCGGAAAAGTTTTGCACAAAATGTGGTGCAACGGTGACCGGGTCGTCCGGGTTCCAGAGTACCGCCGCGGCGGGATCGGCGGGAGCGGCCGCCAAGCCGGCAATGGCCGCCACACCGGCAACAACTCCGGCGCAGGGCGGGGGAGCGCTGAAGGTCATCCTGATTGTGGTGGCGGTGATCATTGGGATCGTGGTGTTGGGCGGGGCGGTAATCGGGTTCGGCGTGTGGCGGCTGGCCAAGGGAACCCACATCCAAGCGAGCAAGGATCGGGCGCGAATCGAAACGCCGTTCGGAACGGTCGAGAGCAACACCAACACCACCGAAGCGCTGAGGAAACTGGGGGTGGACGTGTATCCCGGAGCGAGGCCGCTGCCGGGAGGAGCGGCGGTCAGCATGGGCGCGATGAGCACGGTGACAGCGCAGTTTGAAACGCCGGACTCGCCCGACCTGGTGGAGAACTTCTACAAGGCACGCTTTCCGCGATCGAACATTAATGTGAGCGATCAGAACCAGAGGACGATGGTGTTTACCACGCCCGAGAAGGGAATGATGACCATCGTGATCGAGCCGCAGGGGAACATGACTCGCATTACGATTTCCAATGTGGGCGGGGGGAAGACGGCGCCCGCGGAACCGCAGCCTAATTGAGCTTGGGATTGTGAACCAGCGGGAGCAGAATGAAGGCATGGCGATGAGAGCCATGCCTTTGCTGTCTGCGGATGGGATTCCGGAAGCGCAAGGTCCTTCGACTCGCTTTCCGCCTCGCTGCGCTCGGCAGAAAGCTCGCTCAGGATGACAGGAAGAATCATGGAGAACGGATGGCGGAAGCGGCCAAAGCGGTGAGCATAGAGCCGGGAGCATGGCGGACGCTGCGCGTGGATGCGGCCGGACTGGAGGCGGAGTTGCGGCGGGCGCTGCAGGGCGAGGTGCGCTTCGACGCGGGCAGCCGGGCGGCGTACACGGTGGACGGCTCGAATTATCGGCAGGTCCCCATAGGCGTAGTGATTCCGAAAAGCATTGAGGATGTGGTGCAGACAGTCGCCGCCTGCCGCCAGTTCGGCGCTCCCGTGCTCTCGCGGGGCGGCGGCACCAGCCTGGCAGGGCAATGCTGCAACGTGGCCGTGGTGATTGACTGGACCAATTACCTCCACAAAATCGTGGAGATCAACGCCGCCGAAAAGCACGCGCGGGTGCAGCCGGGGCTGATTTGCGACCGGTTGCGCGAAGCCACGGCGCCGCACGGGCTGACCTGGGGGCCGGATCCGGCCACGCATACGCATTGCACTTTCGGCGGCATGCTGGGCAACAACTCCTGCGGCGTGCACTCGCAGCTCGCGGGCAAAGCGGTGGAGAACGTGCACGAAATGGAGGTGCTGCTCTACGACGGCACGCGCATGAAGGTGGGCTGGATGAGCGACGCCGAAATGGAGAGCGCAGCGGGGAAGGGAGGGCGCGAGGGAGAGATTTATTCGCGGCTGCGGGCGTTGCGGAAACGGTACGCGGAGCTGATCGGGGAACGTTATCCGCATATTCCGCGGCGGGTCTCCGGCTACAACCTGGACGAACTGTTGCCCGGGCCGGACGGGCGCTGCAATGTGGCGCGGGCGCTGGTGGGCAGCGAGGGCACGTGCGCCACCATGCTGGAGGCCAAAATACAGCTTATTCCCAGCCGTCCGTCGCGCGTTCTGGTGCTGCTGGGGTATTCAGACATGTACCAGGCGGGCGACGATGTGCCCCGGGTGGTGGAGTTCGGTCCCATCGGGCTGGAAGGCTTCGACGAAGTGGTGGCGACCAACATCCGCAAAAAGCATCTCCCGCAGCAGGAATACCTTTCAATGATGCCGGAGGGCAGCGGCTGGCTGCTGGTGGAGTTCGGGGCTGATACGAAGGAGGAAGCGCTGGCGCAGGCCACAGCCTTCGCCGAGGCTTCGCAGGGGAAGGCGCTGGAGGCGCGAATCTTTACTGACGCGGAACAGCAGAGGCGAATCTGGCTGGTGCGGGAGTCGGCACTAGGGGCCAACTCCTTTGTTCCCGGAGAAAAACATAGCTGGGAAGGCTGGGAAGATTCCGCGGTTGCGCCGGAGAAGATTGGCCCCTACCTGCGGGAGCTGCGCGGACTCTACGACAAGTACGGCTACACGGCCGCACTATACGGCCACTTCGGGCAGGGATGCGTGCATTGCCGGGTGGATTTCGACTTGGAAACGGCTCCGGGCATTCAGAAGTGGCGGGCCTTCATGGAAGAAGCGGTGGCGCTGGTAGTGAGCTATGGCGGCTCGCTTTCGGGAGAACATGGTGACGGGCAGGCGCGGGCCGAGTTTCTGGATCGCATGTTCGGACCAGAGCTGGTGGAGGCCTTTCGCGAGTTCAAGTCCATCTGGGACCCCGATTGGAAGATGAATCCGGGCAAGGTGGTGGAGCCATACAAAATTGACGAGAACCTGCGGCTGGGAGCGGGTTACGTGGCGCCGCATCCGCCGACGCACTTCCAGTTTGCCGAAGACCACGACAGCTTCGCGCACGCTACGTTGCGCTGCGTGGGAGTGGGCCGGTGCCGGCGCTGGAGCGGACAAGGCGAACTGGACACCATGTGCCCCAGCTTCATGGTGACGCATGAAGAGCGGCACAGCACGCGCGGGCGGGCGCATCTGCTGTGGGAGATGCTGCACGGCGAGGTCATCAAGGACGGGTGGCGGGACGAGCAGGTGAAAGAAGCACTCGACCTTTGCCTGGCATGCAAAGGCTGCAAGGGCGATTGCCCGGTGAACGTGGATGTGGCCACTTACAAGGCGGAGTTTCTGGCCCACTACTGGGAGGGTAGGCTGCGGCCGCTGCATGCCTACGCGTTTGGGTGGATTGACAAGTGGGCGCGGCTGGCATCGGCGGCGCCGGCTTTGGCAAATCTGTTTACGCAAGCAGCGGGGCTGAGCGCGCTAGCCAAGGTGGCGGCCGGGATTCCGCAGCAGCGAACCATACCAGCCTTCGCACCGCAGACATTCAAGAGCTGGTTCTGCAAGCGGGAGAGGCGAAATCAGGGCAGGCCGCGGGTGATTCTGTGGGCCGATACGTTCAACAATTATTTCAAGCCGCAAACCTCGCGAGCGGCGGTGGAGGTGCTGGAGGCAGCGGGATACGAAGTTGTGGTGCCGCAGCAACATCTCTGCTGTGGGCGTCCGCTTTATGACTACGGCTTTCTGGACATGGCCAAGTCCTATTTGCAGCGGGTTCTGGCGGCGCTGGAAGCGGAAATAGAGGCGGGCACGCCCATGGTGGTGCTGGAGCCGAGCTGCGGCTCGGTGTTCCGCGACGATATGCACGGGCTGATGCCGGATTCCCAGCCCGCGCAGAGGCTGGCACAGCAGACATTCACGCTGGCGGAGTTCCTGGAACGCAACGGGTACAAGCCGCCCAAGATGGCGAGGAAAGCGATTGTTCACGGCCATTGCCATCACAAGGCCATCATGCGGCTGAAGGAAGAGAAGCAGGTGATGGAGAAGATGGGGCTGGAGTACCGGCTGCTGGACTCGGGCTGCTGCGGCATGGCGGGCGCGTTCGGCTACGAGCAGGAGCATTACGAGGTCTCGCTGGCTGTGGGAGAGCGGGTGTTGCTACCCGAAGTGCGCAAAGCAGGGGAGTCCACCCTCATCATCGCCGATGGGTTCAGTTGCCAGAGCCAGATCGAGCAGCAGGCTGGGCGGCGAGCGCTGCACCTGGCGGAGGTGCTGGCCATGGGGGTGAAGCAGGCTGACTAGCTGGCTGGCTTTCTACCTTATGAGCGCGCACGTTCTGCAACTGCTGCAAGGCTACTTCGGACGGCATGGCTACTGGACCGTGGCCGTGGTCCTCCTGCTGGAGAACGCGGGCGTTCCGGTGCCCGGGGAAACGGTGCTGCTGCTGGCGGGGTTTCTCACGTTTTCCCAGCATCATTTCCGGCTGCCCTGGGTGATTGCCGTGGGGGTAGCGGCGGCTACCTTGGGGGACAATACTGGTTACCTGATTGGACAGTATGGCGGGCGCCCGCTGCTGGAGAGATACCGCCGTTTTTTTCGCATTTCGCCGGCTCTGATTGCTGAGGGGGAGCGGCTGTTCGGGAGATACGGGGCGGTGACCGTTTTCTTCGCCCGCTTTATCTTCGGGATGCGCATCATCACCGGCCCCCTGGCCGGGGTGCTGCGCATGCACTGGAAGAAGTTCGCTCTGTTCAACTTTCTGGGTGCGGTGGCGTGGGTGACGCTGGTGGCTGCTGCCGGGTATTGGTTTGGGCAGCAGTGGCAAAGCTTGGTGCGCTGGGTGGGCGATGTTGACATTCTGATTGCCATCATCGTGGTGCTGGTCGTGACCGCAATGATCTGGCGGGCGCGGCAGTCACATACTCCGTGATCCTGTACCATCTTGTGTAATGCGTGCCGCCGTTAAGCGAATAGCTGTATTGCTGCTGGGTTGGGCATTTATTCTGCTGGGCATCGCCGGACTGTTTCTTCCGGTGCTGCAGGGGATTCTGTTTATCCTGATCGGGCTGATCATTCTTTCCAGCGAATATATTTGGGCCCACAAGCTGTTGCAGCGCCTGCGCAGCCGCTTTCCTGGTATTGCGCGCAAAGCGGAGGAAGCGCAGGGGCGGGCGGCTGCCTGGATGCGGCGCGTGTTTGGGCAAGGCGCTTCGCGTTGATACAAGAAAAGCGGGAGTCAGTAGTCGGGAGCCGGGAGTCAGCGGGACAAACGTTGTACCCTTCATTCGCTTTGCCCCGGGGCGGGGGCGCTGGCGGATAAGTTGGAGGCCCAGATCCCCGCAGGTTACCAACTGGCGGACGTGCTAGTCTCCAGTTACGAGTGCATGCCTGAACCTTCTGCAACCCGCAAAGAGCGCAGCCTGGCGGCCACGCTGCATCTAGGGCTGCCGGAAGTGTGGGTGCGCTTCCTGGTGGCGCTGCTGGGGCTGGGGTTGGCGCTGGCGGCGGCGCTGGCCTCCACGCTGGCGCGAGAAGATGGCAATGTAGTGGCTACTGCGGTGTTTGCTAGCGCCGCCTTGCTTCTGGCGGGGCTGGTGGGTCTGACCACGGTGCCCTACCTGGCGCGGCGGGTGGCGGTGGGCCAGATGCGGGATGCCTTCGACTACGAAGTAACGCGCGCCGGGCTGATCTACATCGGGGTGACGCTGGTGCTGGCGCTGGCGGGGCTGAATACCGGCAACAACCTGCTATGGATCGTGGTGGCGGCCATGCTGGCAGCGATCGTGGTATCCGGCTTGGCCTCGGCGCTGGTGCTGCGCGGGTTGGAACTGGAGGTGCACACGCCGGATCATGTATTCGCCGGACGGCCGCTGCTGGCCCGCCTGATGCTGCGCAACTGCCAGCGGCTGCTGCCCTCATTTTCGGTGAGTGTGGTGCCGCCGCGGCGCAAAAAAAAGGGGAAGCACTGGCAATGGCAGGCGGCAACTTTTGGTTTTCCCTTTAACCGGCCAGCGCAGGAGCAGTGGTTTCATCTCCCTGACCGGGTGCTGCGGCTCGAGGAGAAGAGCGATGGACAGGGCATACTGACCGGCGCGGTGTATTTTCCTTATCTTCCCGCCAGGAAGTCGCTGACCGCAGACGTGGAGCTGTGTTTTCAGCGCCGCGGGCTGGTGCAGCAGGACAGCTTCGGTCTGCGCACCCAATTCCCCTTTTCTTTTCTGCGCAAGACGCGGCGCATACCCCTGGCGCGGCAGGTGGTGGTGTTTCCCGCCATTGAGGCCACGGACGAGTTTTTCGAGGTGCTGCCGCTGATCACGGGAGAATTCGAAGCCTTCCTGCGGGGCCGGGGCCATGACCTGTACCGCATCCGCGAATATGCCCCGGAAGATTCGGCGCGTCATGTGGACTGGAAGGCAAGCGCCAAGGCGGGGTCGCTGCTGGTACGCGAGTTTACGCGGGAGGATGAGCGCAAGCTGCGCATCGTGTTCGACAATCCGGCGCCGGGGGCGGTGACCGAGGCAGCCTACGAGCGCGCCGTCTCGCTGGCCGCCTCGCTGGTGTGGCACTTCGCCGGCGAGAATAGTCAGCTCTCGTTCGTTGCGCCCGGCTACCAGGGCGGGACCGATGTATATCGGTTTCTTACCTACCTGGCCCTGGTGGAAGCGGCAGGGGGCGAGTCGGTCCTGGATAAATTGCCTGCCAGCAATGACTTCGAGCTTATTTTGACCGCCCGCCCCCGGGGCAGCATTCCCACCGCTTTGTGGACCAGGGGGTACGTGTTGTTCATAGCCAAGTAGTTGGTAGCTGGTAGTTAGTAGTTGGTCATACCGACCATCAGCCACCGCACGGCAATCACCAACTACCAGCCAGCTACCGTTTTGAGGCAACCTGAGTGCCCCTTCCAAGCCTCTGTGATTTCGGCATATACTCTGCCGCAAGTGGGGTTGAAATTGGGGCAGCACCCCTGGGAAGGTCCGACATGTGCTCAATTTATGAGCTGGTAAAGGGTCAGGAGATGTGCGTCGCCGACGTGAGCGACAGTGTGATGCAAGTGGCCAGTGCCATGGTGGAGCGGAACATTGGCGCGGTTCCGGTGCTGCGCGAGGGCAAGCTGGCAGGAGTGTTTTCGGAACGCGATCTGATGCGGCACATCGTGGTGGAAGGGCGCGATCCGAACGCGACCAAGGTAGGCGAAGTTATGACACGCGAGCCGTTGTCGGTAACCCGCAGTGATGATCTGGAGCACTGCCTGCGGCTGATGCGGGAGCACGGGTTTCGCCATTTGCCGATTTGCGAAGGCGGGCGGCTGCTGGGATTTGTGTCGCTGCGGGACATGCTCTTGCGGGATTTAAGCGAGAAAGATGACGAGGTACGGCTGATGCGGGCGTACATTCACTCCGCGCCCGAGCTATAGAGGCGGTTACCTGGCTTGGCAACGGTGGTTACCTTTGCGTAAGGGAATTCCTTGCGCTTATGCAACCGATTTGCCTGCAACAGGTTAGACGAATAATTCCTCTTGAGTTAACTCACCCTTCCCTGGTTACCAGAGTACATTGACCTTAAGAACTGGAAGGCATAATGTGCTCTTTTAAGATTGTGGAAATCCAGGCGGAAATGTGCAAAAGTAGGGCCATTCTGCCGGTGCCAGCAAGGCGAACGCGAAGGCGATGAGCCAAATAATTGATTCCGCGTATTACCCGCTGTGGGTTGCCCACCCCGTGATGCAGGTGGTGCTGGCGGCGGCGATTTGGCGGCGCAAGTTGCTGCGCACGTACCCGGTGTTCTTCGCTTACATAGTTTCGGAAGTGATGCTGTTTGGAGTGCTGTTCGCCAGCCAAAAAAATTACGACTACTACTTCTACCTGTATTGGGTGAGCGCGGGGATCAGCGCGACGTTGGGCTTCAAGGTAATACATGAAGTGTTCACGGACGTGCTGCGACCGTTCCACGCCTTGCGCGACTTTTCTTCCATGCTGGTGCGCTGGGCCGGGCTGGTGGTGATACTGATTGCGATTTTGGCAGCGATGGGTGGTTCGCATAGTGGCTTTACACGAATCACGGCGGGACTGCTGAGCCTGGAGCGCAGCGTGCGAGTGATGCAGTGTGGCCTGGTATTGTTTCTGCTGATGTTCTCGCGTTACCTGGGAATTTCGTACCGCCACCGCAGTTTCGGCATCGCGCTGGGGTTCGGGTTCTTTGCCGCGGTGGAACTGGCGGTGATCGGCCTGCGGGTCACCGGGGTCGTGAATCCTACGGTGCTTAATCTTGCGAGCATGATCGCATACAACATCTCAGTTGTGGTTTGGCTGTGCTATTTCGCTCTTCCCGCGGCAGAGCAGCGCCGTTCAGCGACCCTGCTGCAGCCGCAGCGCTGGGATCTGAGCTTGGGCGAATTGGCGCATCCGGTGGCTCCGGAGTCGCTGATGCCCATGTTCGATGCCATGGTGGACCGGGCTCTTTCGAAGGCGGGGGCATCCTCTGAGCCGGCAGAACCGATCATGGCGACCAGTACCGAAAAAGCCGGCGAGCGACCTTCTTCGGGCATCGGCGAGGCTGCCCTGGCGGCTGCCGCCCACCGCGGCGCATAGGCCCACCATTACTCCCTGTTCCAAAATCTCAAATTGCGACCGGGGACAGAGTTCAGGTTGCCTACTTGAAGTGTTTCCGCTAAGAAACTGATTTTCTGCGAGTTCTGCGGGCAAGCTAGCCGCTTCCTGAAACTCCTAAATATCACAGAAAAAAGGACTTGCAAGGGCGGGTATAATCCTTTCCCTGTGCGTTGGCGCGCACAGGGAAAGGAGGTTACATGAAGAACGCTCTGCGCATTGCTGTGCTGTTACTGAGCGTGGTGGCTATGGTATCGGCTGCCGTTCCCGTCGCTATGGCGGACGGCAACCCGATTCCGTCTTGCAATCCGGGCACCCGGGCCTGCAAATAGCCACTTACAAGGTTGAGAGTTACAGACAACCACGTTTCTGAACAGATCACTTTAGTAACGTTGACGTAACCCCAATATTCATCGGGATGGCTGCCGAAATGCTATCGGCAGCCTTATCTTTTTCTGCCTAGTTGCTGGATGCGGGCTCCCGCGAGCAGGGTTGGCAAGAAAAATCAGGCCAGCGCCTGGCGCAGCAATTTGCCGAGTTCTTCGGGATCGGTGACAGCCGGCTGACACCGAAACTCACTACAAATCACCGCCGCTGCCGTTTGAGTCCGGGGGAGAGCAGGCAGAGTTTCCGCCAGGGCGGGAGGAAGATTCTGCGGCGTCACTTCGTTGTCCGTTAATTGGAGCACGGTCTTACTGTAGGAGAAGGGAGCGTTCGCTGCGCGATAGAGACGGCGGGCAGGCTCGCCGTTGCCAATCACCACGACCTGCGTATGCGGCTGGGAGAACATGACCGCGGCGATGGCATACGTGGCAGCGAACATACCGTATTGCTCGGCCACGCCGGCGAAGGTGCGCAGGGTGCGCTCCGCTTTTTCGCGATAGGCCTGGTCGCTGGTGTAAGCGTAGAGGCGCAACAGTGCCATGGCGGCCGAGGAATTGCCGGAAGGAGTGGGGGAATCCTGAAAAGGCTTGCGGCGGGTGCCCAGCACGCCCAAAGCGTCGTGGCCATCGGCGGCTTCGGCATCAAAGAATCCGCCCGCAACCTCATCGAAAAAGCGAGCAATCATGCGGTCGGCGATGCGCTGGGCAAAGTGGAAATAGCTGAGGTCGGCGGTGGCCTCATAGGCGTCCAGGCAGGCCAGCGCCGTGAAAGCGTAATCGTCGAGCAGGCCAGGCACAGCGCATTTTTCCGCGGTCGGATCGGAGTAAGACAGGACATGCTGTAGGCCGCGCTCGGCGTCCCAGCCTTCGGCCAGAATGCGGTCCAGGGAACGCAGCGCGAAGTGGCGGGCATCCTCCAGTTGCAGCACGCACGCGGCTTGCAGATAAGCGGAGATGCAGAGCGCGTTCCAACTCACGTACACCGTCTTGTCCACAAAAGGAGCAGGGCGGCGGAGGCGCGCGGCGTAGAGTTTTTCGCGGGCGGAAGCGAGAAGGCTTTCCACGCGGTCGGAGGGCATGCCCAGGCGCACCGCAATTTGCTCCAGGGGGGCGCGGACGTAAAGCACATTCTTGGCGGGATTGTGGTGCATCTCGCCGACTTCATTGACGTCGTAGTGCAACTGCGCCACCTTCAGTTCGTCCTCGCTGAGCACGGCAGCGGCTTCGTCCAGGGTCCAGGTGAAATAGTCGCCGTCGTCGTCCATGGAGTAATCCGCGTCCTGGGAGGCGTAGAAGCCGGCGTGCTCGCGGTCGCTGAGCCACTCGTCCATCCAGCGGATGATGTCGCGGGCTACTTGGGCGAAGAACGGGTCGCCGGTGACCTGGGCGGCGTGGACGTAGTTCTTCAGCAGTTCGGAGTTGTCGTAGGACATTTTTTCGAAGTGAGGCACGATCCAGCGCTCGTCCACGGAATAGCGGTGGAAGCCTCCGGCGAGCTGGTCATAGACGCCGCCGCGGGCCATGTGTTCCAGAGTCGTGACAAAAATATTCTTCAGCCCTTCGTCGCCGGTGCGGGCGTAGCGCTCGATGAGCAGGTCAATGACAGAAGGATGGGGAAACTTGGGAGCATTGCCGAAGCCGCCGTGCTGGGAATCGAACATCTTGACGGCGGCGGCGACGATGGAATCAATCACGCGCGGGGAAAATTCTGCGGCGGGCGTAGCAAAGGCCTCTGACTGCGCGAGCAGGTTGCCCACCATGCTGGCCTGCTCGGTAACTTCGGCGCGCTTCTCGCGATAGGCGCTGGCAATGGCCAGCAGTACGCGCTTGAAACCCGGGCGGCCCCACTGGTCGTCGGGCGGGAAATAGGTGCCGCCGTAGAAGGGCTTGCCATCGGGAGTGAGGAAGGCGGTAAGGGGCCAGCCACCCTGGCCGCTGACAGCGGAAACCGCGGTCTGATAGCGGCTGTCCACGTCGGGGCGCTCGTCGCGATCCACCTTGATGGCGATGAAATGCTCGTTGATGATGGCGGCGACCTCGGGATTGTCGTAGGATTCGCGGTCCATCACGTGACACCAGTGGCACCAGACGGCGCCGATATCGAGCAGGATGGGCTTGTCCTCTTTTTGCGCCAGGGCGAAGGCTTCCGCGCCCCATTGATGCCAGCGAATGGGCTGGTGCATAGCGGAACGCAGGTAAGCCGAGGAGGCCTGGGCCAGGGAGTTGAGGGTCTCGGTGGTCATAAGCTTCAGTCTACCGCGTCGGCGGTGGCGGTGCGGAGCTGACTAGCTGGCTGCCTAGCTCACGATCCAGGCTAGCCAGCTAGTTAGCTAGTCAGCTGCTCAGATGTCAGCCGCTTTGCAATTGTGCAGTACAACTCCACCGCGGTTGTGAGCTGCGCCTTCTCGATGTGCTCGCGCTCCGTGTGAGCTACGTGGATTGATCCAGGGCCGACCAGCAGTGGCTCGCCCCAGCGGGTTAGCGCGGGAATGTCGGTGGTGAAGGCGGCGATCATAGTGGGCAAGTCGTCTAGCGTGCGCAGGCGCATGAAAGGAATCTCCAGCACGAAATTGACTTCGGCCAAGTCGCCCACGGCAGCGAGAATCTGACGACGCAGATCGTCGGCGGGCGCGATCAGACGATAGAGCAGGTGGGCGCGGGCGAAATCGGGGATAACGTTGGGAGCACGGCCGC
>JBLMXE010000477.1:0-3484 GCA_050257615.1 Chlamydiota bacterium
GGTGGTCCCCAGGCCGGTGATCGCGTCCACTACCAGCAAAGCTTGCGGCGCCTGCGCCCGCACCAGCCTGGCGATGGATTCCACATCGTGGCGCACTCCAGTGGAACTTTCGGTGGCTTGCACGTACACCGCGCGCAGACCGGAAGTTAATTTTTCGCGGGCCTGCGCGCTGGCAAAAGTCTGCCCATAAGGCGCGCTGAGCAGCTCCACCTGGCAGCCGTAAGCCTGGGCCAGATCGCGCCAGCGCTCACCGAACTTGCCGGCGGTCAGCACCAACACCTGGTCGCCCGGCGAGGTCAGGTTGGAAACGGAAGCCTCCATGGCGCCGGTGCCGGAAGAGGCAAGTATGAGAACGTCATTGCTGGTGCCAATAAATTCCTTCAGATCGGCCAGGGTGCGGGTGAACAGGGAGCGGAATTCGGCGGTGCGGTGGTGCATGCCGGTGGAGGCCATGGCCACCTGTGCTGCCGGCAACAGCGGCGTGGGCCCGGGGGTAAACAAACGCGTCTTTCGCAACATGGTAGTAAGAGACCTTTTCTTTGGAGTAAATAGGAATCAGATTCAGCTTAACCCAGCCGCCAGCCGAAGCAAAACTTTCCAGCAGAGTTGATGAGCGCTGGCGATTCAAAGCGGGAATGGCAACCTCACCCGGACTGGCATGGCGGGATATATAACTTGATATCAATGAATATCGGCATTCCGCTAAGTCCTTGGGTTGCTCCAACTTTCCAGCCTTCTACCCGCGAAGGCGCGCAACATTTGCCCGCGCTCGCGCCGTCAAATGAAGGTATGTGCCGGCAAGCCAGTCTTGCCGAGTACCTGAAAGTTCTCGCCGTTCCTGCGGCGCACCATCATGGGGTTTCTATGGGCATGAACCGACACCGCCACACCTGGCAGGAAGACGACATCTGCGCCGCCTGCGGGGCGCAGCGCTGCCATGCTACCCAACTTCGTACCGCCATCCTGCTGCAAAGCGCGCGCTGTCGGCGCGCCACCCAGGAGGGGTCGCAATACTGCCGCCGCCATCGTTACCTGGATCACGCGCGCGGCAGAAAGCTGGTTGAGCCCCTGCAGTTGCAGAGCGAGACCAAGGCGTCCTGAGGTGTTACTTGCGGTTGGCCGGCACTATCGCGGGCTCAGATCCTGGTAGTTGGCGGGCACGGCCGTGACGATGCGTCCGCCGGCGAGGAACAGCACCAGTCCAGACTTGGGGTCCTCGGCGACGCGCACAATCAGCAAGCCGTCCCCATTGACATTGGCAGGGGCAGGACCAATCCAGCGGATACCGCCGAGGGTGGACTGGGGCACGCGGGCGGCAATGGCAATGGCAGGATAGCGGACATCATAGCGATCTTCGCCCGCGGCCAGCAGGACAATACGCCTTACCCCGTCAGAGCGCACCAGCACATAGGCCACATCCTGGTCGCTGCCCTGCCCGGAGAAATCCCCAACGATACGTCCCGTGACGGCCACCTCGGTGCTGCGCAGCCAGGCGGCGGCGTCGGGATCGAAATCGTCAGAGCCGGCAGCGCGCCAGCCGTCCACTCCGGCAATGTGGGTGGCGTCAATGGGAAGAACGCCGGCGGCCAGGGTCGGGGCCTGGGCCAATACGGGAGTTGCCTTGCGCGCCTCTCGCTGGGTAGCGGCGATCACCACCACCACCGCGGTAATGGCCCCCACTACGATGGCGGCCCGCCCCAAAATGCGCTTCTCTTTGCGCAGCGGCTCCACCTTGACGGTGTCGGCAGCCGGCATGTGCTTGAGGGCCACCGCCAGCGTGGCCACCGACTGGAGATGGTCCAGGACGTGGCGGGCCACAGCTTCGGCGGGAATCTCCACCTCGCTGATTTCCACGGAGGCCGGCGTGATGGCCACGAAACTCCCGTTGGAACAGACCAGTTGATGCATGGCGCGGGGCACATTCTGCAGAGCCAGGAATAGCCGCGCCTGCCCGGGATCGTCGCTGCGGGTGATGAAGCGACTGTCGAAAGCGTTATCGCCGGTGCGCAGCGTGGCCCGGCCTTCCCCCGGGTCGGCCGAGCGCGGCGCAACCCACAAGGTAAAGTTGGCCGGCACGCCCATGCGGACGTTCAGGCCGGGAACATCGTCCTTATGGGAGAAGCGCACTACCGTGGGCAGGCGGCCGAAGTTGCCGGAAACCACCAGGTCGCCGCCATCGCGAAACATTTCCCCAGACAGGGCATCGGCAATCTTTTCCGCATCGCGGGCGATCGGGCGAAACCCAGCAAACTTGCGCAGGTTGTACACCAGGGCGATCACCGCGCCCAGTATGGCCAGGCCGAAAATGATGCCCAGTACGATGGCTAATGGTGAAAGTGAGCTCATACTGTTGTGCGCAGGCGCAACGGTACCAGGGGACACACTGCCGCCCCTGGGCGCAATCATACCGTTCGGGGGGAGTCCAGCCTCTATAATGAACCACGATGAGCATCAGCGAAAAAGTACAAAAGGACATGACCGAGGCCATGCGGGCCCGGGATGAGCGCCGCCTCTCCTGCTTGCGCATGGTCAAAGCCGCCCTCAAAAACCGCGAAATTGAGAAGCGGGGCAAGCTGGACGACAGTGAGGAGATGCAGGTCCTCAGCAGCCTGATCAAGCAGCGCAAGGACTCGGTGGAACAATTCACCAAGGGCGGGCGCCAGGAGCTGGCCGATAAGGAAGCCGCGGAAATCAAGCTAATCGAAAGCTACCTGCCGCGGGCGGCCGGGGAAGCGGAGATCGAGGCGGTGGTGCGTGCCAAGGTGGCGGAGATGGGCACGCCCACACTAAAGGACATGGGCGGGGTCATGAAGGCAGTGATGGCCCACTTTCAGACCTCCGGCACGCGCGTGGACGGCAAGCTGGTGAGTGAGATCGTAAAGCGGCAGCTCACGCCAAAGTAGCCATACTTCGACAGACCGGCAAGTGCCCCACATTTGGCGCCGGTGGAAATCCCCTTGAATCCGTAGCTGAGAGTTGCCGAATTCCGCGTCGGCGGCCACTCAGAACAAGAACTTTAATGCCAGCTGCACCAGCCGGGGCGGCAGAGCTTCCTGGATTTGCCCAAAGGTGGGCGAACTGATGTCGCTATCGGGCAGGCGCAAATTGGCGTGGTTGAACAGGTTGAAGAACTCCGCCCTGAACTGCAGCTGTTTCGCTTCCGCCAGCCGGATGTTCTTGAAGGCGGAGAAGTCCCACTCCTGAAACCCTGGGCCCTGCACGATGTTGCGGCCGGCGGTGCCGAACTGTCCGGCCTGGGTCACCGGGTTCAGCCGCTGAAAGGCATTAACGTTGAACCATTCCTGCACCGTGTGCGGCCCGGAATTGGGGTTGCCCACCAGGTTAGGACGGTTGCTGGAGAATCCGGTGATCTCCGGCGCTGTGCCTTGCAGGGAGACGTCCTGGGAATCGAACACGGTAAACGGGGTGCCACTCATGAACGTGGTGATGCCGTTCACCTGCCAGTTGCCCAGCACATGCTGGT
>JBLMXE010000478.1:0-10529 GCA_050257615.1 Chlamydiota bacterium
CTTGCTGGCCAAGAAACTAGAAGCGCAGGATGGTTTTCTGACCAACATCCGCGTCGGCGACGTGGAGAAGGGTTCCACCCGCGTGGCCCTCGATCTGGATCAGCCGGTGGAGTATTCCGTCAACCTGGTGCCCGATCCCTATCGCCTGGAAATTACGTTCCATCGCGCCTCCGGCCCATCGCGCAGCAAGGAGGTTGCGGCTGTCACCACCCAGGCTATTCCTTCCATTACCGTGGACCCGCCCACGGTGGTGGGCAGCGACAACAGTCCGGGGGTACGCCTGGCACAGGTTAACCCGGCCACCGCGCGGCACGCTTTCTCCGATGTTCATGAAGCCCAGCCCAATAGCAACGGCGAGCGCTCCCTGATCCGCGCTCTGGGCCTGAAGATCGGCAAGATCGTGATTGATCCTGGCCATGGCGGCGACGACCACGGCACCATGAGTTCCAATGGCCTGTTTGAGAAGGACGTTGTGCTCGACGTGGCTTTGCGCCTGGGCAAACTGCTGCAGGGTCTGGGCGCGGAAGTAATCTACACGCGAGCCACCGACCGCTATCTGCCCCTGGAAGCGCGTACCGCCATCGCCAACCGCGAGGGCGCGGACCTGTTCATTTCCATCCACGCCAACTCCAGCCCCGATCGCGATGCGCGCGGCGTGGAAACCTACTACCTGAACTTCACCACCTCGGCCGAGTCGCTGGAAGTGGCGGCCCGCGAAAACACGGTCTCGCGGCGCCCAGTGAGCGAATTGCGCGACCTGGTGCAGAAGATCGCGCAGCAGAACCGCATCGCCGAATCGCATGAGTTCGCCGACGACGTGCAGGCAGCTTTGTCCCACGATCTGGCGGGAGCGCGTAATCGCGGCGTGCGCGAAGCCCCCTTCATCGTGCTCACCGGCGCCAACATGCCCGCCATCCTCACCGAAATCTCCTTCCTCAGCAACCGGGAGGATGAAAGCAATGTAGGAAATTCGCACTACCGCCAGAAGATCGCACAGTCCCTCTATGATGGTATTTCCACTTACATCAAAGGCCTGAGCGGCGTGGCCTCGCCCTCGGCGGCAGCGGCGGCCATGACCACTACCATCACTCCGACTACGCACAGCATCGCGCTTATGCCTGCCGGAAATTCTGATCTGCCGCCCGCTTATGCCGCCTGGGGCGATTTGATGCTGAGCTTCATCGCCGCCAACCGGCCGTTCATTGTGATCTTCTTCCTGCTCGCCGCCGTCTGGAGCTTCTTCCTCACCGCGCCCACGCCGGCGCAGCCCGCTCCCGCCTTGGCCCAAGCCCCGGCCACAGGCTCAGCCGCCGCTCCCTCGGTCCACAGTCAGTTCCCCGACTCCGATGAGGAATACCCCCGCCCTCGCAAATTGCACCTGGTAAGGCGGTCGTAGGAGACACCTCGCTTCCAGCCCGGCATTATTTCTCCGCAAGTGTCATGTTGAGCACTGCGACTCGCGCCAGCGTGAGTTAGGACGGCTATGACAGGTGGCGAGCCTTTGCGGCATCCTACAGCCGGAGTCATGTTGAGTGGCTGCAGCCGCGAAGCATCTCGCGCGTGCCACCACGTAGTTGCCAGTGCCCGCGAGACCTTTCGGGGCTGAAGCCCCTCCGCTACGGGCGGCTTGATCCCCACCGACGAGCAATCCTTCTGATGTCTTGCTTTATTTCTTTGGTCCCATTTTGGAACAAAGGCGCGCGCTGTCACACCGACATTTGACAGTCCTCACAGACGTAGCGACCTCGTCGGGAGCAGGCTGTCATGCATATAGGAAGAAGAAGAAGAAGAAGAAGAAGAAGAGTCGATATGCCAGTCGTTCCCAGCAAAGTCGCGAAAAGGTTGGCTGCGGGACTCAAGCAGTTCCAACCCGTCGTGACGTCGGCGAAGGCCCGCGATGTGAACGAGTCGGATACTGTAATTCTGATGACCGACATCCTGTCCGACCTGTTCGGTTATGACAAGTATTCCGAGCTGACCTCGGAGCTCTCCGTTAAAGGAACGTCCTGCGATTTAGCGACGAAACTCAATGGCGAAATCCAGTTCCTGATTGAAGCCAAGGCTGTGGGGACTGACTTAAGAGACACACATACTAGACAGGCGACCGAGTACGCCGCCAATGAGGGAGTCGACTGGGTGGTCCTCAGTAATGGCTGGTTATGGCGTGTCTACAAGGTTATTTTTGGCAAGCCAGTGGATCACGAGTTGGTTGTTGAGTTCGATCTGCTCACGATGGACCCGAAAGAACCGAATGACCTGGAGACGCTTTATCTCCTGGCCAAGGAAGGCTGGAGCCGGTCGGCACTGGATGAATTTGACAGCCGTAGGCAGGCGCTCAACCGCTTCTGCATTGCCGCGATGGTGACGAGTGATCCCCTCCTCCGCTTAATAAGGCGTCAAATTCGGCAGCTTTCTCCTGACGTTAAGATTGACTTGGAACAGATCAAGACCGTTCTCGAACGGGAAGTCTTGAAACGAGACGTACTGGAAGGGGAGAAAGCGGAAGAGGCTAGAAAGAAACTTGCAAGAGCGGCGGTTAAAGCACGAAGGCTGATGCAGCCAGACGCCCCCTCCGTCCAGGCTGCAGCAACTTCACTTGTTTCGGAACCACCGTTGCCCGCGAATGGCGAGAAAATCGCCTGAAAAACCACGCTGCAGAAACTGCGAAAAAGGGACAGCCCTAGGCCGCCCCTTTGCCGACTCCCGACTCTCGACTCCTGACTCCCGCCTTTACGTTCCTTCCGACCAGCTGGCGAGGTACTCTTCCTGCTCGGGGGTGAGGCGGTCAATCTTGATGCCCATGGATTCCAGCTTCATGCGGGCCACGCGCTTGTCCAGATCCTCAGGCACGGCGTACACCATGCGCTGCAGCTGGTTGTAGTTCTTGGTCAGGTACTCGACGGAGAGCGCCTGGTTGGCGAAGCTCATGTCCATCACTGCGGCCGGGTGGCCTTCGGCGGCGGCCAGGTTGATCAGGCGCCCTTCCCCCAGCAGGTTGATCTTGCGGCCGTCTTTCAGCGAGTACTCCTCGACAAACGGCCGGGTGGTGCGCTTGGAGGAGGACATGCGCTCCAGCGCGGGAATATCAATCTCCACGTTGAAGTGGCCGGAGTTGGCCACGATGGCGCCGTCCTTCATCAACTCGAAGTGCTCGCGCGCCAGCACGTTCTTGTCGCCGGTCACGGTCACGAACACGTCGCCCAGTTTGGCCGCTTCCACCATGGACATGACGCGATAGCCGTCCATCACCGCTTCCAGGGCGCGGGTCGGGTCTACTTCGGTCACAATGACTTCGGCGCCCATGCCGCGGGCGCGCATGGCCAGGCCGCGGCCGCACCAGCCGTAGCCGGCGACTACGAACTTGCTGCCCGCCAGCAGAATGTTGGTGGCGCGCACCACCCCGTCCACCGTGGACTGGCCGGTGCCGTAGCGGTTATCGAACAGGTGCTTGGTGGCCGCGTCGTTGACCGCGATGATGGGATAGCGCAGCACGCCTTCCTTGGCCATGGCGCGCAGGCGGATCACGCCGGTGGTGGTCTCCTCGGTGCCGCCGATGATGTTATCGGCCACATCCAGGCGCTTGGTCAGAACGCAGGTCACCAGGTCGGCTCCATCGTCCATGGTGATGTGCGGCTTGTGGTCGAGGGCGGAGGTGATGTGGCTGTAGTAGGTGTCGTTGTCCTCGCCCTTGATGGCAAAGACGGGAATGCCGAAGTCGCGCACCATGCAGGCGGCCACGTCGTCCTGGGTGGAGAGCGGGTTGGAGGCGCACAGGGCCACCTCAGCGCCGCCATCGCGCAGGCAGACGGCCAGGTTGCCGGTTTCCGCCGTCACGTGCAGGCAGGCGGAGATGCGGATACCCTTCAGCGGCTGGTTCTTGATGAATTCCTTGCGGATGGCTTGCAGCACCTTCATGGACTGGTTGGCAAAGTCCAGGCGCTTGCGTCCGAGATCGGCCAATTCAATACTCTTAATATCGCAGGGAACGGAAGTGGGTGTGGTAGACATAAGCTCCTTACCTACAACTATGAATTAGGTCTTTAATCTAGCGGGGATCCAGCGGGCCAGGCCCGCAAAACATCGCGCCCATCAGAATAAAGGAAAGGCGTGGGGATGAGAAGGGGCGCGGCGAAGCGCCCCCTGTGCCCTTTTCAGCAGTTCCTACTTTTTCACTGCGTGAGCGGGTTCGCGCGCTTCGCCCAGGCCAGCATCGCTGCGCAGCTTGGCCGCTTTGTTGGTGGCTTCCCAGGTAAAGTCGGGATCGGGCCGCCCAAAGTGGCCGTAAGCCGCCGTCTTCTTGAAGATGGGGCGGCGCAGGTTGAGAGAATTGATGATGCCCTTGGGGGTCAGGTCGAAATTGGCGCGCACCAGCTCCTGCAACGTCTCCGGTCCAACTTTGCCAGTCCCGAAGGTATCCACCAGTACGCTGACCGGCTCGGCTACACCGATGGCGTAGGCCAGTTGCACTTCGCAGCGGTCGGCCAGACCGGCAGCCACTACGTTCTTGGCGATGTAGCGTGCCATGTAGCAGGCGGAACGATCCACCTTGGTCGGGTCCTTGCCGCTGAAGCAGCCGCCGCCGTGCCGGCCCATGCCGCCGTAAGTATCCACAATAATCTTGCGCCCGGTCAGGCCGGTATCGCCCATGGGACCGCCCACCACAAAACGCCCGGTGGGATTGATGTGGTACTTGGTGTCGGCATCGAGCATGTGGGCGGGAACGACAGTCTGGATCACGTGCTTGAGAACGTCAGTGCGGATCTTCTGATTGTCCACCAGCTCGGAATGCTGGGTGGAAATGACCACGGCATCCACGCGCATGGGCTTGTGGTTCTCGTCGTACTCGACCGTGACCTGGGACTTGCCATCGGGCCGCAGCCAGTCCAGTTCGCCGCTTTTGCGGACTTCGGCCAGCCGGTGCGTCAGCTTGTGCGCCAGCATAATGGGCGTGGGCATGAGCTGGTCATTTTCGTTGGTGGCATAGCCGAACATCATGCCCTGGTCGCCGGCGCCGCCAGGATCAACTCCCTGGGCAATGTCGGGAGACTGTTCGTGGATAGAGGAGATCACCGCGCAGGTGTTGCAGTCATAGCCGTAAGTAGCGTCGGTGTACCCCACGGCGCTGACCGTGCCGCGCACAATGGAGGGGAAATCCACATAGGCATTAGTGGTAATTTCGCCGGCGATGAAGGCCAGGCCGGTGGTCACCAAAGTCTCACACGCCACGCGGCTATAAGCGTCCTCTGCCAGGCAGGCATCTAAAATAGCGTCGGAAATCTGGTCAGCAATTTTGTCCGGATGCCCCTCAGTAACCGATTCCGAGGTAAACAGGTAACGCTTTCTGGAAGACACGTCTGAATCTCCTTATCAGCTGGGTATTAATGGACTTAGCATCCCCAACGGCGGGCCCGGGAAAAACAGGCTGATTGAGGGTAGCAGAGCCTGACCAGGGGGAGCAATGGTACGTTCAGCGGATGGGTCCATTTGTGCATTGAGAGGCTGCGAACTTCTCCCCGCCGGAGAAGGATTGTTAGCCGGGATACGGGGTTACAAAGGTTTGTTGCCCCTGCGCAAAGGCGCTGCCTATAATACGCCCACCCCCTTTGCGACCTTTGAAGGAAGCTGTGATGACCGAGGCCACGGGCACCGAGCGGAAGCGGTACCTCCAGGAGCTGAGTATTTTCCACGACGTGGCCAAAGCCCTGACCTCGTCGCTGGACCTGGATTCCATCCTCCAGACCATCATGGAGAAGATGGCGGAATACTTCCGCCCGGATACCTGGTCACTGCTTATGGTGGACGAGGAGCGGGACGAGCTTTATTTCGCCATTGCCGTGGGCGATGCCGCACAAAGCCTTAAAGACATGCGACTTAAGGTGGGCGAAGGAATTGCCGGCTGGGTCGCCCGCCACGGCGAGGGTCTGGTTGTGCCCGACGTTTACAACGACCAGCGTTTCGCCCGCCGGGTTGACGAAATGACCAAGTGGGAGACGCGCTCCATTATCTGCCTCCCGCTTCGCTCCAAGCACCGCGTGCTGGCTGTTATCCAGTTAATTAACGTTAACATGGAAGGCTTTGGGGAGAACGAACTCTTCTTTCTGCAGGCGCTGTGCGATTACGCCGCCATTTCCATTGACAATGCCAAGGCGGTGGAGAAGATTCAGGAACTCACCATCACCGATGATTGCACCGGCCTGTTCAACGCCCGCCATCTCTACCAGATGCTGGACGCGGAGGTTTACCGCTCCGCCCGTTTCGGACACGAATTCACCGTGCTGTTCATTGACCTGGACCATTTCAAGCAGGTAAATGATACCCACGGCCACCTGGTGGGAAGCAAACTGCTGGCGGAAGTGGGCAATGCGATCAAGGAAAACCTGCGGCTGATTGATTCCGCCTTCCGCTATGGCGGCGACGAGTTTGTCGTGCTCTTACCTCAGACCGGCAAAGACCAGGCGCTGATCGTGGCCAAACGCCTGCGCGACTTGTTCCGCACCAGCGCCTTCTGCGCTCCTGAAGGTTTGAACTTGAATGTACGCGCCAGCATGGGTCTGGCTACCTTCCCGGCTGACGCGCAGACCGCGCACGACATCATCCGCCAGGCCGACGAAATGATGTACGCGGTGAAAAACACCACCCGCGACAACATCAGCGTGGCCCAGCGCGGGCTGGTGAAGTAGAGAAGCGGTTCTCGGTTCTCGGTTCTCGGTTCCCAAACACGTTCACCTTTCAGCTGCAAACCCAATCACCTTCAGCCGCGCCGCGGCGAAAGAATGTAGCCCCGGGCGTAAGCCCGGGGGGTGAGCGGAAGACGGCCGCAGCCCCAGCGGGGCGAAAGATAAGGCTCTGACCGCGGAATCACCTGATGCTCCGCTTATTTCCCTGCCTCCGGCGGACGGGTGAATGAAATGTTAAGGCCGGTAGTAAAAATCAGGTCATTTTTCCGCTTTCCCAACGGCGGGTTGGTCACATAAATATCGTTGAATGACATCTGCCATCCCAGCCACTTATTGATTTTGGTCACCGTGCCGAAGTCGAAGGTACCGCGATAATCCCCCAGACTGGTCAGGTCGGGAAAGAAACCTAGTTTCTGGGAGAGCAGGGTGCTCGCTCCCAGCTTGTGGGTCAACTCCTCCCCCAGAATGGCGGCCGGGAAATTGCGCGTGAAGGCGACGTAGTTTTCGCGCGTGTAGTTCAGGCCGGAACGCAAATCCAGTGTTGTGGCGGGGGTGTTGACCAAGTGCACCCCGAGGCCACCGCCCAGCACCGAGCGCAAGTTCAGGCCTTGCAGGGCATCGGTGGCGAAATCGGCGCTGCCAAAGCCGAACAGCCGCTGGTCAAAATCACGATCATAACGGGCCCCGGCGAATATGGCGTTGGCCGTGGTGCTGGGAACAGCTCCCGGAAGGTCATTGGTGGCGTAAACCGAGTTGGCGTACAACCCCAGCTTGTCATGCAGTGTCTTGCGGTCGGCGGTGAAGCCCAGGGCCAGGTTCTTGCTCTGGCTGTTGCCGCCGGTCAAGGCGAAGCCGAAATTGGCGCCCCCTTCCCAGTTCTGCAACCATCCGGGATTTTGCGCCTGCTGGTGAGCGGTTTGCTCGGCCTGGCTGCGGATTAACGACACGTCTGCCTTGGAAATCGGCACGGCCTCGCCGCTCCGCGGCTGCACCTTCCAGGCGCCGTCCTGCGCCGTAACCGGGCCTACAAGGACGCGCCCATCCTTCGTCTCCAGATGTAGAGGCGAGGTGGAGGAAATAGATTGCACGGCTTCCCATTGGACCGTGACCTGGCCGGCATAGTCAGTCTTAATTATGAGTTCCTTGCCGTCGGATTTTACGATCTCGCCCGTAAGACGGTCGCCATTGTGGAGCACAACCCGGTCCGCCCGCGCCGCGCAACAAAGTGCAGCCACGCAACAAAAAAACGCCACATATCGGCCCATGAAGATTCCTCCCACGTGGGATTGACCTAACAACCACCCCTGGAGCCGGTGCCCTGATTCGCTATTGGCAATTGCCCGTGCTTGCTCGTTCTCTGAGTGACGCGATGGATAAGACCAGGACAAACAAAAACCAGAACAAGGAGGTGATTGTATGCGAATCGGAGGAGTATTGCCCGCGGCCACGGTTTGGCGCTGCAGGATTCTTAGCTGAAGGACGGAGCCAGATGTTCCGCTGGGATCGGACGCTGAGAACCTCGCGGCAGGTCTCAACTGGCGCGGCGCATGTCCTCTTCTGTTTTTCTCTCAGGCATGGCTTCCAATTCCGCTTTGCGCTTGGCCGCCCGATTTAACCTGATCAGTCCGATCAGGGCCTTGGCCGCAACCACAAAGCAGACCACGGCAACGATTCCGCCAATCAGTTCCAGGAGCAGTGGGACAGACATAGTTCCCTCCGAGGCTGAGCGGAATGGCGAGCGGCCACCCGGGTGGATAAATGGAAGTGGCGAAGGATCGGAGGCTTGCTGATCCGGTGGTAGCTTGAGACGAGTCTAGCACGGAAACGAGACCAGGAACGAAGACGTCACAACAATTTCACAGTTTTCAAATTACCCCTTGTTCATCCCCTCAACTTAACCGGCAGGCACAGGCGGTTGTACGACATTCGCGCCAATTACACGGGCCAGCCGGTGTTTGGCCCCCGGCACGGGTACCGCGAAGGAGTGGTTAAATCCCCCCGCCTGCGTCACGCCGGCCGCCATGCACAGGTCCTTCAGTCGCGCTCAGCCCGCAAGCTCGCCTCGCGCCCCTTCAGGATGACCTCAAGAAAAAGAGAGGCTAAAACATCAGACTACTGGTTCTTAGGCCGGGGCCGCAGGACTGGAGGCTGGTTGTTGGCCGGCTTAGGCTTCGGGGGCGCCGGCTTCCAGGCCAGCGGGTTGGCGGGCGCATTAGGATTCACGCCGAAATCCCAGACATACAAGTTCATTTCCTTAGGGTTGATCATTTCCACCACGGCGTATTCACCCGGCTGCAGATCGTTAGTGGGAGTTACTTTCACCCAATTGCCGGTAAGCCGCTCGAAGGTGGAGGGCACGAACTTCTGCTCCTGGCTCACTTTGCCGTACACCGCGATTTTCAAATTCCCCAGTACCCGCTTCCCTTTCTTGGGTTCCAGGCGTACCAGACGATACGCCTGTGCAGCTTCCGCGGCGGCACTTTCCTCCTTGGCTTTGCCCTTTTTTTCTTTTTTGGCGTCCTTTGACTCCGTCGCTTTCTCAGCTTCCTGGGTTTTCTGCTGCAGGATGGCATCGCTCGGCTGGTCGGGGGCCATGTTGATGAAGATGGCCGGCTGCCTCTGGTGCACCTGCACCGGCGCATGTTCGCCCGGCAGTTCGATGGACTGCTTGGCTGAAGCCAGGGGATTGATGGCCGCGGTCAGAACGTTGCGCTTGATGTTCTTGTTGAGGTCGCCGGCGTCCTGCTGCAACTCCAGCAACTGCGGCTGCCCTTGGTAGGAATCCAGCGCAAAGACGCCCTCGAAGTCGGGCAGATTCAGGCCGGGAGCAGCCTCTGGCGTGGGAGCTTCGTCGGTCGCAGTGTCGGCTTCCAGTTCCTTGTCCAGCTGCTTTTGGACTTCCGGCGGGGGCGCACCCGCTTCCCGGGCCTGGTTGTACTTGTTGGTGGCGTCCCAATCCACCAGGGAATTGGGCATCTCTTCCCAATCGTTACGCTCGGCGCTGAAATAACGCACACGGTCGCCCTTGATTTCCCACTTGGTGGCGGCCTGATACGAGCCGTCCTTAAGAATCAGCCGTTTGGCCAACTCCTGCGCCTGCAAGGGCGGCAAGAGGGCGAAGGCCAACAAGGCGGCCGCTGCTATCCCAAACCATCTCCGCATCGTCACTATTATCGCGCGTCCAGGGAATTCTGTGCTGGTTAGATGCGTATTCCTGGGATGTCAGCAGCGGAAAATGCAGTCGGGTACAATGGGCGGGCGAAAAGAAGCGTTCAGCAATCAGCCGTCAGCATTCAGCCCCTGAAACCTCGGAGACAAGCCATGAAAACTCCTCTTAGCCTGACTGTCGCTCTAGCTCTGTGCCTGGTTCCTGGAATTGCAATGTGCGCCTCCGAACCGAATGCCGCGCCGGCTCCTCCCTCCCCGGCCGAGGATGGCACCATGCCGGCGCTGACCGCCATTGCCGGACAAGGCATGATGAACACGCAGCCTTACGACCAACTCGAGGATCTGAGCGACAACATTGGCGGCCGCCTGACCGGCTCGCCCCAGGCCGCCAAGGCCATCCAGTGGGGGCTCGAGCAGATGCGTGCGATCGGGCTCAGCAACGTGCACGCGGAGAAGTGGACGCTCTCCCACGGCTGGACCCGCCTTTCCGCCAGCGCCGAGCTCACGGCGCCCGTCCAGCGGCAGTTGACAGTGGATTCCATGGGCTGGGTCGGCTCCACCCCCAAGGGCGGGGTAGAGGGCGAGGTGGTGCCGGTCAACATGTTCCAGCTCGACCAGGAGATGAAGGACAACCGCGGCAAATGGGCGGGCAAGATTCTGCTCATCGTGCAGAAAGGCGCGAAG
>JBLMXE010000479.1:0-5387 GCA_050257615.1 Chlamydiota bacterium
GCGGATTGAGCTTGACCTTTATTTTATGCCATTTGCCATCGTGCACTGGTTTGGTTGGACGGTAGCCGAGCACGTATTGGTTGCGCAGCTCAATACCGATTTTGGTGGCCACGTCCGGCAACTCGTTGGGGTTATCAATGGTAAATGTCCGCCCACCAGTCACATCCGTGATCTCTGCCAGTAGAGCCGGGCCCGTACGCTCCTCTTCCGTACGCGCGATCTGGTCAAACAGGCCGATACCGTAAATCTGCACATCGGCCTCTTTAATCAAGGAAGTGATCTCCCCCTCGGTGTAGCGGCTGTGGTTGTCGCCGCCATCGGAGATGATAAGCAGAGCCTTGCGCTCGTACCTGGCGGAACGCATCTTGGCGATGGCCAGATAAATGGCGTCCAGCAAGGCCGTGCGCCCCTTGGGCGAGGCGGTTACCATGCGGCTCTCGATATCCTCAACCGAGCTGGTGAAATCGGAAAGCAGCTCGGGCTCGTCGGAGAAGCTCACAACAAAGAACTCGTCCTGTGGATTGGCGGTCTTAAAGAACTCCACCACTGCTTCTTTGGAGCGATCAATCTTGTTGCTCATGCTGCCGCTGACATCAAAAATCACTCCCAGGGAAATGGGGGCATCCTCGCTGGAAAAGTGGCGGATTTCCTGTCGCTCTTTGTTTTCAAAGACTTGGAAGTTATCTTTCTCCAAGCCCGTGACCAGGCGGTTCATCGGATCGGTAATAGTAACTGGAACCAGCACCAGATCCACCCGGGCACGGAAAGGCCGGGTGTGCGTGTCCAGTGAGGGATCAACCGCCGTCTTCTTGGGCGGCTCGGCTTTAACCCGGGGCACGATGTGAACGTCATCCACGGTTCCCGACTGGGCCTGCAGGCGGAGGGCGAAACAGAACAGAAGCAGGACCAGACCGGCAAGTGCCGTAAGCAGGCGCAACTGTGCCGGCTGGGGGAAAGCTGAACGATTAACGGCAGGCAGGTTCACCACTCCACCCGGAGAGCGATCGGGCCAGCGCCCGCTGGTCAGATGGCGGGCCATACAAACCCCTTTTGAGCCGATAGTACCACACCTCAGCTCCCGTTCGACGCAGAACCACCCCTGTCTTTGGGATGTAGGAACAGGGGGAAAGTTCTGCCTCTTTTTTTCTCTTGTTACAATTCCAACACCACAAAAATTTCTATGGCCAAAATCTTCTCTTTTCGGGCCCTCCGCTACGACCCGGCGCGCGTGGGCTTGCCGCAGGTGGTTACCCAGCCTTACGACAAGATCACACCCGCCATGCAGGCGCGCTATTACGACGCCAGTCCCTACAACCTGGTGCGCATCATCCTGGGCAAGCGCGATGCCGCCGACAACCAGAGCGACAACGTCTACAGCCGCGCCGCGCGCGATTTTACACAATGGCGGAGCCAGGGCATCCTGCGGCAGGATCCGCAACCTGCGCTTTACGCCTACTCTCAGGAATTCACCGCCCCGGGGGACCCCAGCGGCCGCCGCTATGAGCGCCGCGGTTTTATTGCCCTGGGCCAGATCGAGGACTACGGGACGGGGGTAGTTTTCCGCCATGAACAGACGCTTTCCAAGCCCAAAGCCGACCGCCTGGAGCTGCTGCGGTCCACCCGCGCCCACTTCGGGCAAATTTTCATGCTCTATAACGACCCGGCCAGCCAGCTGGAAGTTACGCTCTTTCCAGCTCGGGAAGCAGAAATCTCGGTGACCGACGAGTATGGGGTGGGGCACAAACTGTGGCCGGTTTCGGACTCGGGGGCAATTGAGCAGGTCAGCCGGATTATGGCGGATCAAAAGCTGATCATTGCCGACGGCCACCACCGCTACGAAACCGCGCTCAATTACCGCAATGAGCGCCGGGCGGCCGCCGCCAGATTGGACGGCGACGCTCCCTACGAACGGGTGATGATGACCCTGGTAAACGCTCACTCTCCCGGCCTGCTGATTCTGCCCACCCATCGCCTGATCTTTGGGCTGGCCAACTTTGAGCCCGGCCCCATGGTGGCGGCGGCGCGCTACTTCTACGCCGTGCGCGAGGTGAGCCGCGAGTTCGACCCCGGCAATCCCCTGGTGCTGCTGTCCCGTACCTCGCCGGGGGAAACAGCCATGCTGGCGGTGACCGCGCAGCAGGCATTTCTGTTTCTGGCCAGTCCAGGGGCCAAGCACCCCGCCATGAAAACGGTTTCACCCCGGCAAGCGGAACTGGATGTGGTGCGGCTGCACAAGGTGGTTTTGGAGAGCGTGCTCAATATCAGTGAGGAGGCCATCCGCGAGCAGCGCAATGTGGAGTACCTGCGGGACGCCCGCGAAGCCGTACAGCGGGTGCGCGGCGGGGGCGCTAATGTCGCCTTCCTGCTCAACCCGGTTCCTATCGAGCAGATGACCGGGATAGCGCTGGCGGGCGAAGTGATGCCGCAGAAATCCACTGACTTTTATCCCAAAATGCTGAGCGGGCTGACCATTTATGCGGTGGAATGAGGGCTTTCGTGGCGGCCGGGGGCCATGGCCGGCCTTGGCCGCAGGCGTCGCTCCGGCTCTGTCGTTGCTTCTGTTGCTCATTTGGCCGCCCTCGCCGCAGGCGCAGCCCGCCGTCCCGGAACGGCTCTCTGTCTATGCTCCCCGCGGCAGCTTTTCCGTTCTCCTGCAGCCTTACGCCGACCGGGAGTACGTGGGCCTGCTGGATCTGCTCGACCCCCTGGGAGAACTGAGCGCGCGACAGGACGGCCGCAAGTGGAAGGTGCGCTTCAACAACGTGGACTTGGAGTTTGAGGCCTACAAACTGCGGGCAAAGGCGGGTGGCAAGCGTGTGGAGCTTCCGGCTCCGTTCTATTTTAAGGACGGACGAGGCATGGTTCCGCTGGCCAGCGTCGTGCCCTTGTTATCCCGGCTGTTGCGTGAACCGGTGGAGCTGCACGAAAGCGCGCGGCGGCTGTTCATCGGCGGGGTAGCGGTCCACTTCACGGCGCAGCTGGTGCGTACGCCCGCTGATTCGGTGGTGCTGAGTTTTACCGCCCCGGTGAATCCTTCCATCGCCACTGAACCCGGACTTCTGCGCATGACGTTCGTGCGCGAGCCCCTGCTGCACCCCAGCCCCAGCACCATCAACTTCGAGAACAAGTCTATTCCTTCCCTCAGCTACCGCGAGATAGGTGGCGTGGCCGAACTCACGTTGCAGAGCAGCGTGCCTCTGCTGGCCCGCTTCAGCGCTGACCGCAAGACCATCACCGTGGGCCCGGTAGTGCAGATCGTGGCCCAGGCCAAACCGCAACCGGCGGCTCCAGCGCCTGCGCCCGCTCCCTCCCCTGCTGCGCCGACGACGGGGCCGGCTCCCGCGACGGCCGCTCCTCCTCCTTCAGCGCCGCCGCCCGTCGTGGTGGTGGATGCCAGCCATGGCGGCGCCGAGCCGGGCGCGGCCCTGAGCGACACCTTGGCGGAGAAGGACGTTGTCCTGAGCATCGCGTTTCGGCTGAATAAAGACCTGCAGGCGCGCGGGGTGCGTAGCATGTTGCTGCGCAATTCGGACACCACGCTCAGCCTGGAGCAGCGCGCGATTCAGGCCAACACCTCGCGCGCCCGCTTTTATGTCAGCATTCATGCCGGCAGCCAGGGCACGGGCGTGCGCCTTTACACATCGCTGCTGCCGCCCATCGCTGCTGCCAGCGGTCCGTTTCTTCCGTGGGACAGCGCGCAAGCCACGTTTCTATCCTCCAGCCAGACTTTGTCAGGAGACATTGCCGCGGAATTATCCAAGGCGAATGTGGCCGCGCGCCAGATGGCCGCTCCCCTGCCTCCCTTGAATCACATTGCCGCGGCTGCGGTGGCGGTGGAGGTAGCGCCGCCGGGCAGCGACGTCAGCCAACTCAATTCGCCCGCCTACCAGGAGCAGGTGGCGGCGGCTGTGGCCGCAGGCGTGGCCCACGCCCGGCAGGGGGGCACGCCATGATTCCCCGCCACCTGAAAATTACTTTTGCTCTGCTGATTGCGGCGGCGCTGGTGAGCGGCATCTACGTGTGGACTTTGAAGCGCCATGCCCGGCAGGCGCCGCAAAGGGCCGAGTTGCAGCAACCGGTCGCTCCTCCGACGGCGGGCGCTCCCGTAAGCGTGGCTTTGTACGTGGCCGACGACCAGCAGGGAACGCTGCACCCGGAGGAGACCAGCCTCAGCCTGCCTGCCAATCCTGTGCTGCGCGCACAGGCGGTGCTGCGCGCCCTCATCGCCCGCTACATGCAGAAGGATTCGCCACATCCTCTGCCCGCCGGCGCCGATATTAATGACGTCTATGTGGTGAACGGAACCGCCGTGGTGGACCTGAACCAAGCCTTCGCCAGCGGCCATCGTTCCGGCGTGCTGGTGGAGGAGTTGACGGTGCTTTCGCTGGTGCAGACGCTGGCCGCCAATCTGCCCGGCGTCGCGCAGGTGAAGATTCTGGTGAATGGCCAGGAACGGGAGACGCTGGCCGGCCACGCCGATTTGTCTGACTTGTACGATGTGGCAACGGTGAATCGGGTAGTGGCGCAAATGCAGGGGCAGTGATCAGTGGGGCAGTGGTCAGTTGCCAGTTGCCAGTTGCCAGCGTAAGCCGAAGCCCGACGACCGAGAGCCGAAGACCCGCCCGCTATCGCCTGAGCCCTGAGTCCATCTTCCGCCTTGAAACTGTGTTTAAATCAGAGACGATGATCTACCGTAGCGACAACCGCGCTCCTGACCAGATGCGCCCGGTCAATATTGTTCCCGAATTCATCTCCACCGCCGAAGGCTCGGCGCTCATCGAGGTGGGCAACACGCGGGTGATCTGCACCGCGTCGGTGGAGGAAGCGGTGCCGCAATTTCTGCGCAACACGGGCAAAGGCTGGATCACCAGCGAGTACGGCATGTTGCCCCGCTCCACTCTCACCCGCACGCCGCGCGAAGTCACGCGCGGGCGTCCGGCGGCGCGTTCGCAGGAAATCCAACGCCTGATCGGGCGCTCCCTGCGCGCCGTGACCGACCTGGCGCGACTGGGCGAGCGCACCATCTGGATTGATTGCGACGTAATTCAGGCCGACGGCGGCACCCGCACCGCCTCCATTACCGGCGCTTTTGTGGCGCTGGGGCTGGCGCTGCAGAAACTGGTGGAGGCGGGCACGCTCACCACCGCGCCCATCCGCGATTTTGTGGCTGCCACCAGCGTGGGCATCGTGGATGGCACAATCATGCTGGACCTGGCCTACGAGGAAGATTCGCGCGCCGAAGTGGACATGAACTTCGTGCTCACCGGAGCCAAAAGGATTGTGGAGATTCAGGCCACCGCCGAGCAGCATCCGTTTGACGACGAGCAACTGCGGGAAATGATGCAACTGGCGCGCCGCGGGGTGGAAGCGCTTATCGCCAAGCAGCG
>JBLMXE010000480.1:0-6225 GCA_050257615.1 Chlamydiota bacterium
CTGCCTGGTGGTGGATGCCGGGCGCTTGCTGCGGGCGCGCATTGGCAAGCTGCAGAAGCTGGACTTCAGCGTCAACGCCGCGCTCACCCTGGCGCACGTGGCCCAGTATTCCGGCGACCGCATTGCTCTGCTCGCCTATGGCCGCCGTATGCAGCAGCAGTTGCCGCCGGGACGGGGCAGCATGCACATGCGCACCCTGGTGGAGCAGCTAAGCCTGGTGCACTCCGAGGTGGCGGAGGCCGACCACGCCCGCGCCGCCCGCGTGCTGCTTACCATGCAGAAGCGGCGCAGCCTGGTGGTGTGGATCACCGACCTGGCGGAGACGGCCATGATCCCGGAGGTGATCCAGGCGGCCCTGCAGGTCGCCCGGCGCCACCTGCTGCTCTTCGTCAGCTTTTCCGAGCCGCAAGTCATGGAACTCCTGGCGCGCGCCCCGGAAAATCCACTGAACATGTACCGCGTGATGGCCGCCCAGGAGATGTCGCAGCGCCGGGAACTGCTGCTGCGCCGTTTGCGGGAGCAGGGCGCCTTCGCGCTGGAGATTCCGCCCGACCAGGTTTCCACCGCGCTCGTGAATCAATATCTGGAAATTAAGGATCGCGGCCTGCTGTAAGGATTTTCAATCGTCAATCATCAATCTCGGTTGGTCCTCACCGCCAGAAGAGAGATAAAGCAGCAGCGCCGTGCCCAGCGCCGCTCCCAGGGCGAACTTGAGCGGCACCGGGAAGTGGGAGGGCGAGAGATAGCCTTCAATGAAGCCGGCTACGATCAGCATGGGAATCACTCCCAGCACCAGGCGCACGGCCCGTCCGCCGGCTTCGACCAGCGAGTCGCGCCGGGGAAGCGTTCCCGGGAAAAGCAGCCCGCGCGCCAGCAGCAATCCGGCGCCCCCAGCGATGAAGATGGCGGGCAGTTCCAGCACGCCGTGCGGCGCAACGAAGCTCCACAACTGGCGGCTCATGCCCGCCTGCCAGCAGGCGGTGCCGATCACCCCGATGAGCAGGCCGTTGAAAAAGAGCATGTAAACCGTGCCCAGGCCGGCCAGGATGCCCATGGCAAAAGTCGCCAGTGCGACGGAGATATTGTTGGTCAGGATGAAGCTGGAGGCCAGCGGCTTGAGCGAGACCACCGATTCGGTCCACATGCGGTGCTGTTCGATGGTGTCAATCATCCGGGCGCCCAGAAAGTAGCGCTCAAAACCGGGATCGGAAAAGCACAGGGCCATTCCGGCGATAGCTGCCGCCAGGAAGATGAGGAACGCGGTCAGGGGATAAACCAGGTTCTCGCGAAATAGGCGGGGATAAGTGGAGCGAAAGAATTGTACAATGCCCGCGGCATTGGTCTTGCGCCCCATGTAGATAAGGTTGTGAGCGCGGCCCAGCAACTGGTTCAAGTAAGCCGAAATCTGCCGGCTGGCGGGATCTTCGCGCACGGTGGAAAGGTCGGCAGCGATCTGGCGGTAGAGCAGGCCCAGTTCCTGCAGTTCGTAACGGCTGAGCCGGCCCACACCTCCGCGCCCCGACTGTTCCACCAGCGCTTCCAGCCGGCGCCAGTGGGGCTGGCGTTTTTCAAGCCAATGCGTGGAGATCACGGGTGTACTCGCCGGACAAGCTTACCATTGAAACCCCGGAACAGATCCCTCTGGAATTTCCTCTGGCGGGCATTGGCAGCCGCTTCCTGGCTATTGCCATGGACATGCTCCTCCAGGGACTGGGCTTCCTGCTGATCGTTTTTATCGCCGAGATACTTCTTCCCGCGGCGGCGCGCTTCACGCCACGCGCCTGGACCTGGGCGGCCGCGGTCTTCTTCCTGGTTGCCTTTGTCCTGTATTCCGGCTACTACGCGCTGTTCGAAGTTTTCTGGAACGGGCAAACCCCGGGCAAGCGCCTGGTGCGCATTCGGGTGATCGGCGATTCGGGCCGGCCCATAACGGTGTACGAAGCGGTCACGCGCAACCTCTTGCGCATTGTGGACCAGTTGCCGGGTCTTTATGTGGTGGGCATCATCTCCGTTTTCCTCAGCGCGCGAAATAAGCGCCTGGGCGATATCGTGGCCGGCACAGTAGTGGTCCATGAAAAGGCCATGCAGGAGGTGCAGCCGGATTTCGCCGCTGGTATTGCCGCCCCGATCACGGCTTCGTCGGGGGTGCAGATTTCCGCTGATGAGCTGGAGTTGATTGAGCGCTTCCTGCAGCGCCGTTACGACCTGACGCCCGAAGTGCGGCAGGCGAGTTCCGAACAAATAGCGGCGCGTCTGCGTGCCCGCCTGGGAGGGGCGCAGGATGGCGTAACCAGCGCTGAGGATTATCTGGAATCACTCGCCCGGCAGAAGCGCGACAGCGCCGGCTTCAGCCACTGAGTCGGTTACGAGGAGACGTTGCCAGCAACGTCTCTACCAAAAATTATTTGGCCGGCGGAATACTGATTTCCTTCATCCCGCTGCGCCGCGCCAGACGGTTGAGCTCGGGAAAATCCTGCTGTTGAATCTTCTCCCAGGTTGCCAGCAACTGCTGCAGTGAGCTGTTGGTCTGCTCGAAAACGGCATAGGACTGGGCGGTCGGAGCAGCATCGGCGCTCTCCACTGTGTTGAGCAGGCTGGCAAGGGCTCCATTCACCGTTGCCAGTGTAGCCGGCCCACCGGGAAGCGGGCTGGCGCCGGCGAGCGCGGCCAGCTTGCCGTCCAGAGTCTTTGCGCTCGCCGCCAGTTTGGCGGAGCGGGGCTTGCCGGAGCTTCCCTCTTGCAGTTGGTCCAGCTGTTTGCGCAGAGCTGAAACGCCGTTGTATGCCTTTATGTCCTGGGCCACCGCGCCGGTGATGCGCATCTCGAACTGTAGTTGCCGTTCCAAATCGGCTGGTGAGGTTGAGACACGCGGGTCCTCCTTGACCTGCAGGGGCTGGCGATAGGTCTTACCGTTTACTGTCAGCCGGACCTCATAGTTGCCGGGCAGGACCAGCGGTCCGCGCGGCGCGACGGGGGTCTCTCCCACCACCGCGGCCATGCTGTATTCGTGGAACAGCCATTGCGGCGTGGGATAGCGCAGATCCCAGACGAAGCGGTGTTCACCCGCGTCCTTGCTCAGGAGATGCGGAAGCTCAACCCAATAGGGCGGAAAAGCAAGCTGGGAGAAGTCCACCAGCGGCGGCACGTCGCTGCTTGCGAAGCGGCGCACGACGTTGCCCTGCGCATCGGCAATTTCTAACACCACAGGCCCGGCGGAGGCGGTCTTCAGATAGTAATCAACGATGGCGCCTTCAGGGGGATTCTGCCCGGCAGGCGTTTCCGGGGGCAGGGGAGTGTCGCGATTCTGATTGCCGCGCACTCGCAGTGCTACGGCAGGAGGGAAGAGGTGGACACCTGGGCTGGCTACCTCAGCGTTCAGTTGGCGCAAGGGCGTGACGTCATCCAGAATCCAGAAGGAGC
This sequence comes from Chlamydiota bacterium, assembly GCA_050257615.1. Taxonomy (GTDB): domain Bacteria; phylum Acidobacteriota; class Terriglobia; order Terriglobales; family Acidobacteriaceae; genus JAICWP01. The sequence goes on from JBLMXE010000480.1 coordinate 3,421, forward strand.
GGCCATGGGTGGCCACCACCAGGTCATTGCCATGAATTATCAGGTCGTGAATGGGCGCAGCGGGAAGGTTCAGCTGCAACGACTGCCAAATCTCGCCGTCGTCGAAGGAAACATATGTGCCGGTTTCGGTCCCGGCAAACAACAGGCCTTTGCGCACGGGATCTTCGCGTACCGCATGAACGTAGGCCGTATCGGCGATGCCGTCGCTGACCTTCGTCCAGGTCTTGCCGTAGTCGTGCGTGCGGTAGATATAAGGGCGGAAGTCGTCCACCCGGTGGCGGTCAATCGCGGCGTAGGCCGTGCCGGCATCGAAATGGGAAGCATCCATCAGGCTGATCTTGCTCCAGGGCGCCAGTCCCTTGGGGGTGACGTTCTCCCACGTCTTGCCACCGTCGCGCGTCAGCTGAATCAGACCGGTATCGGTGCCTACCCAGATCATTCCCGCGTTGACCGGCGAAGGCGCAATGGTATAGATCACGCCATAGCCGCGCCGCATGGCGTTGCCGGCGGCCAGCGGCTCGTGCGAATTGGCGCCGCTGGCGTCGGTTCCGGTCAGATCGGGACTGACCGCCTGCCAGCTCATGCCGCGGTCGTTGGTTTTCAGCAGTACCTGCGCGCCCATATAAAGGGTGTGCGGGTCCTGGGGCGAGAAGATCACGGGAGAGGTCCAGGTAAAGCGGTACTTGCGGTGGGAGATTTCGGTTCCGAAAGCGGGGCTGGGCCAAGGCGAGATATCCTGCGACTCGCCGGTACGCCAGTTGAAGCGGTGAAGTTCGCCCAGCGTGCCGCCCGCGTAAACAAAGTTGGGGTCGCTGGGGTCGGGGGTGATGTAGCCGCCCTCATCGCCGCCCACCGGACGCCAGTCGCGAAAGGTGATCTGGCCATAGTCGCTGCGGCTGGCGGTGCCCACGGTGCCGCTGTCCTGCTGCGCGCCGTACACGTAATAGGGAAACTGGCTGTCGGTGGCCACGTGGTAGAACTGCGCCGTGGGCTGGTTGTACCAACTGCTCCAGGTATGGCCATCGTCCACGCTGATGGTGGTGCCCTGATCGCTGGCCACGATCATGCGCCGCGAGTTGGTGGGGTCAACCCACAGCAGGTGGTAGTCGTCGCCGCCGGGCGCGCCCTTGATGGAAGTGAAGGTCTTGCCGCCGTCAGTGGAGCGGTAGAGCGAAACGTTGGGGATGTAAACCGTGTTGCGATCGTGGGGGTCTACGGTCACGGTGCCGAAATACCAGCCGCGCTGGTGAATGCGGCGGTCGGTGCTCACCAAGGTCCAGTTGGCGCCGCCATCATCGGAGCGATAGAGGCCGCCGTTCCTGGGCGCGTCCACAATCGCATAAATTCGCTGGCCGCGCGTGCCCGCAGCCACGGCTAGGCCGATTCTGCCCAGTTCGGCGGCAGGCAGACCATGGCCGAAAATTTCCGTCCAGGTGGCGCCCTCGTCGGTGGATTTGTAGATGCCGCTGCCGGGGCCGCCGAGGGGCGCATAGGTGCTCCAGGGAGGGCGGCGCGTGCGCCACATGGTGGCAAAAACGGTTTGGGCGTCGTCAGGATCGAAGGCGAGGTCAATGGCGCCGGTGTCTTCGTCTTTGTAGAGAACCTTTTGCCAGGTCTGGCCGCCATCGGTGGAGCGGAAGACGCCACGCTCGGGGTTGGGGCCGTAAGCGCGGCCCAGCGCCGCCACCAGGACAGTGTTGGGATTGTGAGGATCCACCAGAATGCGGCCGATGTGGCGGGTCTCGCGCAGACCGATGTGCCGCCAGGTCTTGCCCGAATCGGTAGATTTGTAAACACCATCACCGAAGGAGATGTCGGAGCGCATGTCAGCCTCGCCGGTGCCGACGTAAATCACGTGGGGGTCGGAGGGCGCTACCGCCAGGGCGCCGATGGAGGCGACAGGCGCGGCGTCGAATATCGGCTGCCATACCCGGCCGGCGTCGGTGGTCTTCCACACCCCGCCGCCGACAGCGCCGAAGTAGAACACTTCCGGCTGTCCGGGCACTCCGGCCGCTGCCAGCGCGCGTCCGCCACGGAAGGGGCCGATGCAGCGCCAGCGCAGGCCGGCGTAAAGGCTGGGATCAAGAGCCTGGGCGTGAGCTGCAGCCGCGCTCAGAAGAAGGAACCCCAAAAGGGTAAAGCTTACGAACAGATGGCGGGAGATCGGGTTTTTGCGCATGGGGAAAAGGGAGAATATACACCCTCGCAAGCGTGCACCTGAATGTCCACATTACGTCATGCGGGAGGTACCGCTGTTCGACGGGCGACGGCTGACGACAAAAAGCAAAGGGCGGCTCAAAGGCCGCCCTGGTTGAAAGGTGAATTGAAGTTTAGCTTTCGGCGCAGGCCCATTCCCGCGGGAGGACATCAACTTGGCCGGCGGATTCAGCCGCCTGCAGCTGAATCACCGAATCCAGAGCGGTTAGCGATAATACCTCTCGCACCTGTTTGTTCGGATTGCTCAACTTGAGACTCATGCCCTGGGCCTCACACCACTGCCGGACCCGCAGCAGCGTGCCCAGTCCGGCGGCATCCAGCGTTTCCACCCCTCGGAGGTCCACAATCAGGCCCGCCGCCCGCTGCGCGATGGCAACCCGCTGCAGGGATTTGAGACCTTCTCCGGCCACCATCCTGCCCGTGCACTGCAAGACCACGATATCTCCTGCCCGCTGTGTCAAAAAATGCAACATCCTTCCTCCATATCTGTACTCATAAAGCTTACGTATGTTGGGGATTAAAAGTTCGTACGATGACACCAGTTTAGACGTTGCAGGATGGCGGGGGTAACACACGCACCAGCAAAAT
>JBLMXE010000481.1:0-4915 GCA_050257615.1 Chlamydiota bacterium
AAAGCCTGCTTGGATTCAACCCCGGCGCGGCCAAGGAAGAAACTACCCTCGAGCAACATTTCCGAGCCATCCCTTCGCCGGCTGAGGAGCGGCGGCAGCATCGGATTTTCACGGCTGAGCCTCACATAGCCGGCTCGCCGCGCAATAACCAACTGGCCCGCTACATTGCGGCGGAATGGAAAAAACAGGGGCTGGAAGATGTGCGCATCCGGCGCTACGACGTTTACAGCACGGCTCCGCGCAGCACGTTTCTGGAAATGGTAAGCCCGGTGCGCTATGTGGCCACCTTGCGCGAGCAGCCCTATCCCGCCGATCCCGACACTAAGAACAAGAATGTGTCGTCCGCCTGGACCGGCATGTCCATCTCCGGCGAGGTCACCGCTCCCCTGGTGTACGCCCACAGCGGCAATCCTGAGGACTACGACTACCTGCGCAAGCAAGGCATCAGCGTAAAGGGAAAGATTGTCCTCGTGCGCTATTCCAATCCCTACAGCTATCGCGGATTCAAGGCGCTGACCGCGGAGCGGGAGGGCGCAGCCGCCATCCTCATCTACAGCGATCCCGCTGAGGACGGCTACAAGCAGGGCAAGGTGTTCCCCGATGGCCCCTGGGGCCCGGAGAGCCATATCCAGCGCGGCGCCATCACCTATGATTTCATCGTCCCCGGCGATCCATTGACCCCGGGCTGGGCCTCGCTGCCCGGCGCCAAACGCATCGCGGTGAAGGATGCGCGTTCCCTGCCCAAAATCATGGCTCTGCCGCTTTCCTGGCACGACGCCAAGCCGCTGCTGGAACATATCGGCGGCCCGCTTGCTCCCAAGGGCTGGCAAGGCGGCTTGCCTCTTCCCTACCACCTCGGCGGCAAGGACGCCCGGGTCCACCTCAAGATTGATATGGACAACTCCATCAAGCCCTACTACGTGGTGGAGGCGCGCATCCGCGGATCAGAGTTTCCTGATGAGTGGGTGGTGCTGGGCAATCACCGCGACGCCTGGGTCTTCGGCGGAGTTGACCCCAGCAGTGGCACCGCTTCCATGATGGAGCTCACCCGCGGCCTGGGCCAACTGCTGCGCCAGGGTGTCCGGCCCAAACGCACGCTGGTGATCTGCAGCTGGGATGGCGAAGAGGTCGGCCTCACCGGCTCCACGGAATGGGGTGAGCAATTTGGCGATGAACTGCGCCAGAAAGCTGTCGCCTACATCAACGTGGATTCATCCACTGCGGGCCCCAATTTCGAGGGCAGCGCCGTCGGATCGCTGGCGCCTTTACTGCGCGAGGTTAGCCACGCTTTCCAGGACCCCGCTACCGGCGGCTCGCTTTATGAAGCCTGGAAGAAATCCGCAGAGCGGGAGCGGAAAGAGCGCAAGGAAGCCGAGCCCGTGAGCGACGCCAACCTGGTGGACACCCGCATCGGCAGCGGATCGGATCACACCGTCTTTCTCAACCATGTGGGCATGCCGGTAATCGGGCTGGACTTTGACGGCCCCTACGGCGTGTATCACTCCATGTACGACGATTTTTACTGGATGAATCACTTCGGCGATCCCGGATACCGCTATCACACCCTCATGTCGCAGCTGTGGGGCGTGCTGGCGATGCGTTTGGCGAACGCCGGCCTCCTACCCTTCGATTTCGGCGAATATGGCGACACCATCGGCCAGTTCGTAGACGAATTAGCCAAGGGCAAAGACATGAGCCAACTGGACCTGCGCCCCCTGCGCTCCGCGGTTGCCGATTTCTCCGCCGCTGGACGCCAACTCACCGCGGCAGAGCAAAAGACGCTCGTTTCCGGCCAGCTCGATCCCGCCCTTGAACAGCGGGTGAACCAGGGCGCGATGCAGGTGGAGAGAAACTGGCTGAACCCGCTGGGAATTCCCGGCCGTCCCTGGTTCAAGCACTTGCTCTATGGCGCCCGCTACACCTACGCTCATCTGGAGCTTCCGGCGCTGACGGAAGCCGTGGAGAAAGGCGACTGGACCACCGCGCGGCAGCAAGCCGAACTGCTGCGGCAGGCGCTGGAGAAGAACACTGGCCTGCTGCAAGACTTGACGAAGCAGCTGCAAACTACCCCGCAATCAGGAGGACGCGCGGAGTGAAACGTTACAGCATTCTCGTTTCTCTGACGCTGTGGGTCGTTCTGGGGGCCGCGACAGCCACGGCGCAAACCCGGAAACAAGCGGCCACTACTCAATCGCTCAGCCAGTTGCGCGCGCAGCTGCAGAACATCCAGCAGAACTTTCCCGGCAACATGTCCATCTACATGAAGAACCTGTCCACGGGTGATGAAATCGCCCTGGATGCGGACACGGTTTATGAGACCTTCAGTGTGATCAAGCTGGCCATCGCGTCCGAAGTGCTGCGCCAGGTGGAGACGGAAAAACTTTCCTTGAACGACCGCATTGCCATTACTCCGGCGGACCGCCGTCTGCCCTCCGGCGTGCTCTATGCGCTTGACCCAGGTCTGCAGCCCACCGTGCGGGACCTGCTTACGCTGATGATCATCATCAGCGACAACGAAGCCACTGACCTCTTGGCCAGCAAGGTGGGGCGGCCGAATGTGACCGCGTACATGCACAGCCTGGGGCTGAAGAAGACCAGCATCCAGTTTTCCGACCTGGATTGGGATCGCACCTGGCTGGGAAGTCTCGACCCAAGTTACAAGAAAGCCAGCGGCGACCAGACCATCAATTTTCCGTTTGGCAAGTACAGCGATGCCCAGGTGAGCGCCGCCTTCGGGCACACCATCTACGACGCCGGCATCTACTTCGGCCACAGCACGACGCGTGAAATCGGCCAACTCCTGGAGTGGGCGGCCGAAGGAAAGCTGGTTTCCAAAAACGCCAGCGAACTGCTGCTCGGCATCATGGAGAAGCAGCAGGTCAACGATCGCTTTCCCCGCTACCTCCAGGACGTTCGCATTGCGCACAAGACCGGCGACGGACAACCCTTTATCGCCAATGATGCGGGCGTCCTCTGGGTCAACCACCAGCCCATCGTGCTCGTGGTCTTCACCGGCCACCATCGCGGCCCAACCCCTCCCTTGCACGACTCCATCGCCCGGGCAGCCGCGCTGGTGGTGCAACATTACGGCGGAAAAGTAACGCCCGACTTCAAGCCCTGAACCTCGTCGCGCCTCGATTCGGGACAATCGGCCGGAAAAACAGTACCGCAGACTTTTGGCTCCGCAGTGACCACTCGCAGAAGGCGCCCACCCTTTTATGCCGGTGATACACTCCAGGCGCCACTAATACGCAAGAGCGATCCAGTTATCGGACCGGAGGTTTTGCATGATCCGTTTCCTGTTGGTGTGCTTGTGCGTGCTACAGGTCATGGCGGGATCAGCCCTGGCACAAACTGACACCGCCCCTGACGTTCCCGAACCCGGCTCGGTGCAAGCCATTGCCGCGGCCACCACGGAAAAGGATTTTCTCTCGCCCTGGGTGTCCTATTTGCCGGAATCGTCCACCGTGCCCTCCCCCATGGCCTTTTTGGGGAGGATTCCCGGAGCGCCAGGAGAACTGGTGGGCACGGCCAAAGCCTACGCCTACTGCCGCGCCCTGGCCGCGGCTTCGCCCCGCGTCCGTGTTTTCACCCTGGGACACAGCGAAGAAGGACGGGAAATCCTGATGCTGGCCATCGCCGATGAAGCCGGCATCCGCGATCTGGAGCGTCTGAAAGCTGATACCGCCGCCCTCGCCGATGCGCGTCGTACCGACCCGGCCGCAGCCCGGCAGCTGATCAAAACCGCGCGCCCCTTCTACTACTTCAATGCTGCTCTTCACTCGGACGAAACCGGTTCCACCGAAGCCATGCTGGAGCTGGCGTATCGGTTGTCCGTTTCCGAGCAGCCCATGATCCGCCGCATCCGCCAGCGCCTGGTCGTGCTTATCAATCCCGTTTCCAATCCCGATGGCCGCGACAAAGTGGTGGACTGGTTCTACGCCTACCTGAAAGGCAAAACCGACTTTGCCACCCTGCCCCGGCAGTCGCCCCCCTACTGGTCGAAATACACCTTCGTGGACATCAATCGCGATACTCACCAGCAGACCCACGAGACCACCAAGGCCGTCCACCGCATGTTCCACGAGTGGCACCCCACCGTGGTCCACGACCTGCACGAAGGTGAGCCCATGCTGATGACCTGGAACGGCACCGGGCCCTATAACCCGCACATTGATCCCATCACCTATGCCGAGTTCCTGGAACTCAGCTTTCATGAAGTACAAACCATGACTGCCATGGGAATGCCGGGTGTCTCCACCTGGAATTTTGGCGAGGCCTTCGCCCACCTCTACCTGGATTCTGTGGCCATGAACCACAACAGCATCGGGCGGGGCTACGAAACCTGGGGGAATGGTTCGGCGGAGACCATGCACCGCACCGTGGACGCTTCCGACATGACGATGGAGTGGTACCGGCCGCTGCCGCCCAAGTCGCGCGAGGTGACCTGGTCGGCGCGCGACAACTTGAACTACCAGGAAACCGCCGCCCTCGCCGCGCTCGACTACAGCGCCGATCACGCCCAGCACATGCTGCAGAATTTCTACAAGAAGGGCTGGGATTCCTGGCAGAAGGGCCTGCATGAGCCCCCCTATGCGATTCTGATTCCCCCTGACCAGGGGGACCGCATGCGGGTGGCTCAAATGGTAGGACGGCTGATGCGGCAGCACATCGAGGTGGGCCGGGCGCAGGCGCCCCTTGCGCTCAAGGATGGCAGCTATCCTGCCGGAACTTACGTGGTGCGCATGGATCAGCCGTACCGCAACTACGCGGTGGACCTGCTGACCCCACAGCATTATCCCAAAGACGGCGGTGAACCCTACGACGATGTTTCCTGGGAGCTGCCGGCTCACTACCACCTGCAGGCCATTCCCACCGCCGACGTTGCGGTGCTCTCGGTTCCGCTGGTTCCGCT
>JBLMXE010000482.1:0-6371 GCA_050257615.1 Chlamydiota bacterium
GACTTCCTGAAAAGTCTGCGGGTCCAGAAAACGCAGAACGGAAGTCCCATCGCTCAGAATCAGATGCTTGTCGTCGTGCGTGAGCCCCCAGCCTTCCTCGCGATAATGCAGCGTGCGCCGCAGCGCGAAACTGAAGCGGTCATAAACAAAAGCTGTGCCCGCTTTCCACGTGAGCTGCACCAGGTCGTTGCCCCAGTCGGTGAGCCCCTCGCCGAAGTATTGGGCGGGCAAATCATGGCGCTGCAGGACCCGGCCGGTTTGCAGGTCCACCATGCGCAGTGACGACCTGCCGTTCAGGCCGGTGCTCTCATATAAGTGCCCGTCCACATAGACCAAGCCCTGGGTGAAGGCTCCGGGATCGTGCGGGAATACATGAACGATCTGATAGTGGTCTGGGCGGCGGGAAGAGGGCGCGTCCGCCGCCGCCAAAAATCCGGCAGCGCACAGCAAGCACGCCAGCACAGTGCCCCTGAGGACCATCGGGCTCAGCTTATCAGGGATTGGCGGAATGTTCCTGCTGACGGACAGCCGGGGGCGGCTGTCCCCACACAAGTATCAGCTCTTTAACGATTCCTGCAGCTTGCGCGACTTCTGCTCCACGCCTTGCGCCAGCTTCTGCTTGTGCGCGATCAGCTTGGTGGCAATACCGGCATCGCTCACTCCCAGAATCTGCGCCGCCAGTATTCCGGCATTCGTAGCCCCCGCCTTACCGATGGCAACGGTCGCTACGGGAATGCCAGCCGGCATCTGCACCGTGGCTAGTAGCGAATCCATGCCCTGCAGCGAGGTGGACGGGATGGGCACGCCAATCACCGGCAGTGTGGTGTGCGCGGCGATCACGCCCGCCAGGTGCGCCGCTCCGCCTGCCCCGGCAATGATCACTCGAATGCCGCGCTCCGCCGCCTTGCTGGCGTATTCGGCGGTGCGCCCCGGGGAGCGGTGCGCTGAAGTCACGTCTATTTCATAGCCAATGCCGAACTCCTCCAGCGCCTTGCCCGCTTCGCGCATGATCTCCAGGTCGGAGTCGCTGCCCATCACGATAGATACCAGGGTTTTCGCTGCCATTTTTTCCGCTCCAATAACGAATGTGGTGAACTGGATAGATGACTGGCTGTCTGGCCAGCCAGCTAGTTAGCCAGTCAGCTTCTCACTGCCCGCGCCGCGATGTCCTTGCGGTAATGCATGCCCTCAAAGCCGATGCCGGAAACCGCTGCGTAGGCTCGTTCCACCGCTTCGCCGAGTGTATCCGCGCGCGCTGTCACTCCCAGTACCCGCCCGCCGGTGGTGTAATAGGTGCCATCCTGATAGCTGGTGCCGGCGTGGAACACCTTCACCCCGTCCTGCTGGGAAGCTCGTTCCAACCCCACAATTTTCTTACCCGCCGCAAAAGTTCCGGGATAGCCGCCCGAGGCCAGCACCACGCAGACCGCCGGCTGCGGCGACCACTTGAAATCGCCATCACTGACCCGGCCTTCGATGGCCGCCTCCATCGCGGAAACCAGGTCGCTCTCCAGTCGCATCAGGATGGGCTGGGTCTCGGGATCGCCGAAGCGGCAGTTGAATTCCAGCACCATCGGCCCGGTCGCGGTCATCATCAGCCCGCAATAGAGCACGCCCCGGTATTCCATGCCCTCCGACTTCATGCCCTCCACCACCGGGCGCGCAATATGCGCTACCAGCCAGTCGCGCATCTTGGCATCAATGATGTCGTCGCTGGAATACGCGCCCATGCCGCCGGTATTGGGTCCGGTGTTGCCGTCGCCTACCCGCTTGTAGTCCTGCGCCGCCACCAAAGGCGCTACCCGCTCCCCGTCACTCACTACCAGGAAGGAAAGCTCCTCCCCCTTCAGGCACTCTTCCAGCACCACGCGGCTGCCCGCTTCGCCCACCATTTTGCCGGAGAGCATTTCCACCGCTACCGTCGAGGCCTCATCCTTGCTCTTGGCGATAACCACACCCTTGCCCGCTGCCAGGCCGTCGGCCTTCACCACCACCGGCAGGTGGAAGTGGACGAGTGCGTCCTTGATTTCCACCGGCGAGCCGCACACCGCGTAGTGCGCCGTGGGAATGCGGTGGCGCTGCATGAATTCCTTGGCGAAGCTCTTGCTTGCTTCCAGCTGCGCCGCCGCCCGCGTCGGTCCGAAAATTCGCCAGCCGCGCTTGCTGAACTCATCCACCACGCCCAGGCTCAGGGGCAGTTCCGGGCCCACCACGGTCAGGTCGGGCTGCACCCGCTCTGCCGCCCGCACCAGCGATTCCAGCGACTTCGCGTCCGCGGGCAGGCATTCTGCTTCCTGGCAGATGCCGCCGTTGCCCGGAGCGCAGTACACCCGGGAGACGCGCGGAGACTGGCGCAGTTTCCACACCAGCGCATGCTCGCGCCCGCCGCTGCCGATCACCAGAATCTTCATCACTGCTGTCCGGAACCATCAGGTTAGGGTGCGAGCGGAGTGGCTGTCAAACCGACCGATACCCGTGTGGGCACGGGCGCCCTCGCCCGTGCGGGCGAGCGAAGCTCGCCTTATCTGGCCGAGAGCCGATGACCGGAAGCCGCGGGCCAACTGCCTCCCCGTTGCCTCGGACCCGTGCTTATGTAAACTGTTGCTACCCATGGAGGCCACTCCATCCAGCGAGGCCGAGACCGGGCGCCCGCGCTCCAAGTGGTTGCCTTCTTTTCGCCGCGCGGAAATCTGGTCCTACTTCGGACCCGCCTTTGTCGCCAGCATCGCCTACATTGATCCCGGCAACTTCGCCACCAACATCCAGGGCGGCACCGAGTTCGGCTACACCCTGCTGTGGGTGCTGCTGTGGTCGAATGCCATGGCCATCCTCATCCAGTTTTTGGCCGCCAAACTGGGCATCGCGACCGGCAAAACATTGCCCCAGAACTGCCGCCAGCATTTTTCCCGTCCGGTCAACCTGGGGCTGTGGGTGGCCGCCGAGCTGGCGGCTCTGGCCACCGATCTGGCGGAGTTTCTGGGCGCCGCCCTTGGTTTCTACCTGCTCTTGAACATCAACCTGCTGCTGGCGGCATTACTTACCGGCGTATGTGTCTTTCTCATTCTGGCCACCGAGCTCTATGGTTTCCGCCGACTGGAGCAGGTGATCATGGCCTTTGTGTTCGGCATCGCTACCTGCTACGCCGTGGAAATTTTCCTCGCCCATCCTGATTGGCGCGCGGTGGCACACTACGTTGTGGTGCCACATCTGACCTCGGCCAGCGTGTACATCGCGGTGGGCATGTTAGGCGCCACCGTCATGCCCCACGTGGTTTATCTGCATTCGGCGCTGGTCCAGCACCGCATCCGTGAAGAGGAGGAGCGCTCGCCCAACGGCACCGTGCACCGCGTGCGTCATGTGCGCTACGAACTGTGGGACGTTCTGGCTGCCATGAACGGCGCCTGGCTCATCAACTCCGCCATGATCATCATGGCCGCCGCCGTTTTTGCCCACGCCGGCCGCAACGTGATGTCCATCGAGCAGGCGCATGAAACCTTGCGCCCGCTGCTCGGCCAGTTCTCCGCCATGGCCTTCGCGGTGGCCCTGTTGCTCTCCGGCCTGTCCTCCTCCACCGTGGGCACCATGGCGGGGCAGGTGATCATCGAGGGCTTCCTGGAAATCAAGTTCCCGATCTTCTTGCGCCGCCTGATCACTATGATTCCCGCTATCGCGGTCATCGCCATGGGCCTCGATCCGCTCAAAATCCTGGTGCTCTCCCAGGTGGTGCTCAGCTTTGCCCTGCCTTTCGCCTTGATACCGCTGATTATTCTGACCCGTCGCCAGGACGTCATGGGACATTTGCGCAACACCCACCGTACCAACTGGCTGGCCTATGCCAGCACGACGGTGATCATCGCGTTGAATATGTTGCTGCTGTACCAGGCCTTCGGCGGAACATTCTGACGGCTGGGTGAAACAGAGTATTGTGTAGGGACAGCCGCCCCTGGCTGTCCGGGCGAGCGAAGCTCGCCTGCCTCTCCGTACAAGACGTAACAAGTTACGTCTCTACAGGTGTGCGATGTAGTTTGACCCACCTCACCGCACTACCACATCCTCCGCTGAAGGTTTTACACTAGATAGTTTGAACATCTGACAAGGGGCAATCATGTCGGCAAATAGTTTTGGCAGCCGTTCCAGTTTGCGCGTCGGCGCGAAAGAATACGAAATCTACCGCCTGGACGCGCTCGATAAGCAGGGCATCTCCACCCGTCACCTGCCGTTTTCTTTGCGCATTCTGCTGGAGAACCTGCTGCGCACCGAAGATGGCCGCTCGGTGAAGGCGGAGGACATTCGCGCCCTGGCCGCCTGGAACAAGAGCGCCGCGCCGACGCGCGAAATCGCCTTTACCCCCAGCCGTGTGCTCATGCAGGACTTCACCGGCGTGCCCGCGGTGGTGGACCTGGCCGCCATGCGCGACGCCATGCGCCAGTTGGGTGGCGACCCGGGCAAAATCAATCCCATCCAGCCCGCCGAGCTGGTGATTGACCACTCCGTGCAGGTGGATGAGTTCGGCACGCCCGGAGCCTTCCAGGTGAACGCCGACATGGAATTTCAGCGCAACCAGGAACGCTACGCCTTCCTGCGCTGGGGCCAGACCGCGTTTCGCAATCTCGCCATCGTCCCACCCGATACCGGCATCGTGCACCAGGTCAATCTCGAGTATCTGGCGCGCGTGGTATTTGTGCAGTCCAACGGCTCGCGTCACCAGGCTTATCCCGATACGCTGGTGGGCACCGACTCCCATACCACCATGATCAACGGCCTGGGCGTGCTGGGCTGGGGCGTGGGTGGAATCGAAGCCGAGGCCGCCATGCTCGGCCAGCCTGTCTCCATGCTCATCCCGCAAGTTGTGGGCGTGCGACTGAAAGGCAAGCTGCGCGAAGGTTCCACCGCCACCGACCTGGTGCTCACCATCACCGAAATGCTGCGCAAGCACGGCGTGGTAGGGAAGTTCGTGGAGTATTTCGGGCCCGGGCTGGCCTCGCTGCCCCTGGCCGACCGCGCCACCATCGGCAACATGTCGCCCGAATATGGCGCTACCTGCGGCATCTTTCCCATTGACGCCGAGACCTTGCGTTACCTGTGCCTCAGCGGCCGCGGCGAAGAGCAAATTGCGCTGGTCGAAGCTTACTGCAGCGAACAAGGGCTATTCCATAATGAAAACACTCCAGAAGCGGAATATTCCGAGCTCCTGGAGCTGGACCTGGCGACGGTCGAGCCCAGCCTGGCCGGTCCCAAGCGCCCGCAGGACCGCGTGCCGCTTTCCCGCGCCGGCCAATCGTTTCAGCAGGCTTTGCCCTCGCTGATCAAGCCGCCCAAAGCCGCGCCCGCCGCCAAGACCACCGCCCCCGCTCCCAATGCTCTGCGCGTCATCGGACGTTGGGAAGGCGAGGGCGGCAGCCCCACCGCGGTGGGTGTGGAGGACGCCGAAGCTTCTGCGGCGGAGAAGCCGCTGCTGGTGGACGTGAAGAAAAACCTGCGCCACGGCAGCGTGGTCATCGCCGCCATCACCAGCTGCACCAACACCTCTAATCCCTCGGTCATGCTGGCCGCGGGCCTGCTGGCCAAGAAAGCCGTGGAACGCGGTCTGAGCGTGCCCCCCTGGGTCAAGTCCTCCCTGGCGCCCGGTTCCAAGGTGGTGCGCGAATATCTCGACCGCGCCGGCCTCAGCCCCTTCCTGGATAAGCTGCGCTTTAATCTTGTCGGCTACGGCTGCACCACCTGCATCGGCAACTCCGGGCCCCTGCCCGCCGAAATCTCCGAGGCCATTGATGAAAACAACCTGGTTGTCGCTTCCGTCCTCTCCGGAAACCGCAACTTCGAGGGCCGCATCAATTCCGAAGTTCGCGCCAATTACCTGATGTCGCCGCCCCTGGTGGTGGCCTTCGCCCTTGCTGGCCGCGTTGATATTGACCTGCAGAACGAACCGCTGGGCCGCGATCGCCAGGGCAAGCCGGTGTTTTTGTCTGAGGTCTGGCCCTCGCAGCGCGAAGTGGATGACGCTATCCGCAGCGCCGTCGAGGCCAGCATGTTCCATAAAACCTATGCCGAGGTTTTTGCCGGCGATGAGCGCTGGCGCTCGCTGGACATCCCCAAGGGCCAGACCTACGCCTGGGATGCCGTCTCCACCTACATCAAGCAGGCGCCCTACTTCGACAGCATGCCGGCGCAGCCGCCGGCCGTGGAAGACATCCGGGACGCGCGCGTGCTCGCCAGCCTGGGCGACAGCGTTACCACCGATCACATCTCACCCGCCGGTTCCATCAAAGCCGATAGCCCGGCAGGGAAGTATCTGGTCGCCCGCGGCGTGCCGGTGAAGGATTTCAACTCCTATGGCTCGCGCCGCGGCAACCACGAAGTAATGGTGCGCG
>JBLMXE010000483.1:0-13386 GCA_050257615.1 Chlamydiota bacterium
AAATGGGCCGGCGCTGGTCCGCTCAGAACCTGCCGCGCACCAGCTGGTTCATTCATCGCTGGTTCTGGCGCCCCAGCCTCGGCCTGCGGGGCTTCTTCAACATGCGCCTGTTCCGGCACGCTACCATCTTTCACGGCTGCGCAGTGGGCGGTGGTTCCATCACCTACGCCGGAACCTTGCTTCCGCCGGCAGACAAAGTGTGGGACTTGGGCTCCTGGCGTGGTCTGGCCGATTGGAAGGCGGAGATGCCCCGGCATTATGAAATCGCCTCACGCATGCTGGGGGTGACGGAAAACACAATCTTCGGTCCCGCCGATCATCTGTTGAAGAAAGCTGCCGAAGCGACGGGCTGCGCGTCCACTTTTTATCCGGCGAAGGTCGGCATCTTCCAGGCCCCGGGCACGGAGCCGGGTCGCTCTTTGCCCGACCCGTTCTTCGGAGGAGAAGGCCCGGAGCGAAGCGCGTGCATTGCCTGCGGCGGGTGCATCATGGGCTGCCGTTACCGCGCCAAGAATACTCTCGACCTCACTTATCTCTACCTGGCGGAAAAGCATGGCGCCCGGGTGTTTCCGGAAACCAGAGTGGTGGACGTGCTGCCCTTGCCCGGCCCCGCCAAGGGCGACGCCGGCTACGCTGTACGCACGGTTAAATCCACCGCCTTCATTCGGCGCCAGCCCCAGCGCTTCACCTGCCGCGGGGTGGTCTTCTCTGCATCCTCTCTGGGCACGATGGAGTTGCTTTTCAAGTTGCGGGAGAAGGGTTCGCTGCCCGCGATCGGCCCTCAGCTCGGCAAGCATGTTCGCACTAACTCCGAGTCGCTGATCGGGGCGCGCGTACCCGGCTGCCGCGAAGACCTGTCCCAGGGAATCGCGATTGGCGCTGGTGTCTACATTGACGAGAACACGCATATCGAAGCGGTCCGTTATCCTCGCGGCTCCGATACCATGTGTTTTCTAACCACACCACTCACCGACGGACGACCGGGGCCGCAGAGGATCGCGCTCTGGCTGGGCAATATCTTTCGCGCTCTGTTGCGGCACCCCATTCGGACCCTGCGCCTATTTCAGCCTCTGGGCTGGGCGCGGGAGTCTGTGATTCTGCTCTGCATGCAGGCGCTCGAGGGCCACATCGAAATGCGCTGGCAACGTCCCTGGTTCTCGCCATTTCACAAGGCCCTGGTCAGCCGGGGCGACAAGGTTCCCACCTACATTCCCAAAGCTAACGACTTCGCCAGGAAGTTTGCTGAAATTGCCGGCGGAACGCCCATGAGCATGCTCCCTGAAATCATATTCAATGTTCCAGGAACGGCACACTGCATTGGAGGGTGCGTGATCGCAGCATCACCGGGGTCCGGCATAGTGGATGCCCGACACCGTGTGTTCGGCTATAAGAATATGTATATCTGCGATGGATCGGTTATAGCGGCAAACCTCGGTGTTAACCCCAGCCTTACCATCACTGCGCTTGCCGAGCGGGCCATGAGCTTCCTACCTGCGGCCTCGCAGACCACCTGGAACGACACCGCCGCCTAGATTTCAGTTCAAAACCTGACTGATTTTTTTCTATGCTATTTTGGCGAGCTTCTGGGATGTTCCATAACTGCACTGCCGATTTAAATTCACTTTGCTCCTCCTGACGGCGCGATGGAGGCGCCGGGTCTGCAATCGGAGAACCGGTCTTTCCCGATCAGGCACTTTGTAGAGATGCATGGAAAGCTCCACGAGCGCCGCGTCCAATGCCAGAAGAGATTCCAGCATATTCCTGGAATCCCTCTCATTGGGGACTCGATTACGCGATTTGCGCTTTCCACTCTGCGGTCTCATGATCTCCACCACCATAGCCCTAACGCTGCGGATAGTTTCCTTCATTAAAGCTGCCTGCACTGACTATTGGTATCGCAAGCGGTCAGGAAATGGAAATCGAGATAATTTATCGCTCAGATCAACGGAATGAATCAGTTGTAAGTGCCTGAAAACAGAGCTTCGCGATTAGGCCCTTAGGTTTCCCCGATTGGACTCATTGATTTTTTGAATACATCGTGTACTCAACTCAACAGCTGCGCTTTTTAGCAGCAGTTTGCCCTGCGCATTCGGCTCCAGACCAGTGAACCTCCGCGCCAGCGGCTGGTTACGACCACATTCCTTGAGGATGTTCACATCGTGCAGAAGGAGCTTGCGGTTACAGAACACGTTACACAGCTGAGCGCCAGAAAACACGACTGAATCGGGCCAGGCTTGGCCGTGGCGGGCAGCTACTCCCGGCTCTCCGCATTATGACAGTCGTTTTTCCACATGCGCCTCGCCTCCGACCCGCGGAACTGAGCTTGTTCAATCAGTGGCGGAATGGCGCCATCAAGGCTTACTAGAACCCACCGAATCAATGGTGAGAATTTTAAGTGCAACCTGCTGGTCACGAGACACGTATCCAACGTAGCTGACGTCCACTTTGCGGAATGCACAAAATTCCGAAAAAGCCTTATATTCACCCTCCCGCCAACCCGGGTAGTTGAAGAACTCGTCGAATTGAATGACAGTTCCCTGGACGATGCGGTCGCCAAGCAAGTCAAATACTGTTTTGGTTGAGCTATAAAGATCGGCGTCCAAATGTAAAAATGCAATCGGGTCCGAATAGCGATTTTGGAACTGCGGTATAGTTTCCTCAAACCAGCCTCGATGCAGACATACATTTTTTCTTATTACGGGCAAGCAGCGCAGAGCAAACGCCCCTTTTTCGTAACCGCTGCGCCAATCCTCGGGCAAGCCCTCAAAGGAGTCGAAACCGTGGACTGGGGAAGGCGTGTGTGAGGCAATAAAGTTGATGGTTGCTCCACCGTAGACTCCGAACTCGCAGTATAGGCCCGAGTTTTCCACCTCCTTGAGGCTGGCACTTAATAATGCAAATTTGTCGGGGTAGTTTCTGGTCATCCTCATGCTCTGATTTACCAACTGAGCGGTCTCTCGTGTCGCTTCGAGCTGGCGGATCAGGTCAATATCTCTGAATGCATGTTCTACACCTTTGTGAACGTAGTGCTGGACACGGCGCCGCAACCGCTGTTTGAGGGTAGTAAGCATCTTTGTCCTATTATTGCTTTCGTCTCTCTCTGTCTATTCCATCACTAAACAAGCAAGCGAAATAAGTTACTGAGGTCATTGGAGGTTGACCGGCGTTGAAACGAAGGTATATTGAAATTATTACTACACTGGTTGGGGCGCCGTCTCATTCGGGAATAATTTCAATCGCACTCACTGTGGCATAACCCTGGATGGGGACAAATTCCAGCAGCAGTTTGCCCTGCGCATTCGGCTCCAGGCCAGTGAACCTCCTCACCAACGGCTGGTTGCGGCCGGCTTCCTTGAGGATGTTCACATCGTGCAGAAGGAGCTTGCGATTACAGAACACGTTAAACAGCCCAGCGCCGGAGGAGGCGGCTGAATCCGTCGCTGACTGACTGTGGCCGCTCAGTGCGCGGTGCTCAATGAAGTACAAGGTCAGCCGATATCTGCCCGGGGCGACCGGAATCGCGTAGGAAAAGTGCCCCCAACGCTCCGTGGCATAGAATTCCGGGTCGTCGGTTCCGGTCGCCGACTCTTCTGTCGCCCGCAGTTGCCCGCCCTTAAAGTACATGTCGGCGCTCCACCAGCGGCTGTCATCGGAGTAGTAGGGCATGTCGCGGGCGACGATGCGGACTGGCCGCATGTGCTCCGAAGCGCCGGGCAATAATTCAACGGCTGAGACCATGGCGCGGCCACCTTCGACTGAAGAGAAGTTGAGGCGGAGCACGCCATCGTTCTCCGGTTTGATGCCGGTGAAGACGCGGACATCGGCGGTGCGGCCGCCGCCGGCGTCAGCCAGCACATCGAAGTGATCCAACAGCGGCTTGCCGTTGGCAGTTACGCTCATGATCCGGCTGCCTTCGCCGCCACCTCCCACATCTTCCGGCCCATAAAACGTTTCCGCGAAATGCAGGTGAAGTTCGTAAGTCCCCGGGCGAAGAGGAATGTTGTAGCTGAAGTCGCCCTGGCGGCTGGTGCGGTAGATGGCGGGATCCTGGGTGCGCCAGATATGGGTCACGGCGCTGCGCACCGCTGCGCCGCCGGAGAAATGCGCGTCAGGCAACCACGGTTTGCCGGAGCGATCCACCAGGCCGCGGGTAGCGCCAGCCAGAATACGCACCTCATCGCCGACAGGCAGACCGGCAGGAACCTCCACCGGGCTTGCCGTTCGCGCCGCGGGCAAAGCTACGGGCTGCGGCTGCGGCCTGGGCCGAAGGAGAACCACTCCCAACGCTAGCAGCAACAACCCGAGGGGAGCGGCGAAAAGCCAGAACTTGCGGAAGCGCAGTGGGAGGTTCCGCGGGATCGGCTCTTTCGGTTTCACTGCTGCTCGTTCTGGCGGTTCGGCGGCTTCCTCGAAGACCGGGACGTATTGCCCCACCGGAATAGTGATGCGCAAGGCGTGGGAGGCGCCCGGGCCGCTATAGAATTCGGCCAGTCGCTTGCGCAGGCGGTTGGCCTGCACGCGCACGATGGAATCCAAGTCCTGGTCGAATGTCTGCCCCCGGCCAAACACGTCCACGGCGATGGAGTACTCCTTGATCTGATCTCCTTCGCCAACAAAGAGCTTTTCGCACAGGTAAGAGAGCAGGTGTGCCAAAGTGGGAGAACGTGCAAAGAGAGGGGAGCGCAGCACGGAGTCCAATTCGGCCCGCTCCTTTTCCATCGCACCCGGTTCGGCCATCTTCGAAGGCACGGTTTGCCTCCGGATTGCTCCTTCTATGCTGCCTTATACGCTGGTTTTTCGCCCAATTGCAGTGACATTCGGCACTTAACCGTTTCGTAACCTATGTAACCCGGCCCAGCGGTCGATTCTTGCGGACAGCCGGGCTCCCCATGATCCGCCATCCTGTTCGACCGCGCTTCTGCAAGTCGTTGAAATTGGGGGCCGAATGCAACCCGGACCGGGATGTAAACGGCGGAAGTAACGGCCGGGTAGCGGCTTTAGCGTTCCCTTCGCTGGTTCTTTCTGGCATTCAGGAGATGAAAGCGGAGCGCAGAGCGACTTGCCGGGAAGGTGACGGCAGGAAGAAGGCGGCTCCGGGGAGGCGCATATGCGAAAAATGATGGGAATTATCCTCCTGGTGTTTGTTGGGGGGCTGGCGCAATACGGTTTCGGCGCCAATTCCCCGGATCAGCCCAGCGGGGACATTAAAGCAATGACGGCGGCGCAGTTGGAGAAAGCCGGCGATGCCTACCGGGCACAGAAGGACTACGAACATGCGACCCAGTATTTTCGTGAGGCCCTGCGCAAAGACAAGAGGAACGCCTTGCTTTACAACAAGCTGGGCATGGCGGAGTTGAAGGCCGGCAATGTGCGAAGCGCGCGCGGCGACTTTGAGAAGGCGTCGAAGCTGAACAAGACCTACGCCGACGCGATCAATAACGTAGGCGTGACCTACTACGTGCAGAATAACTTCAAACAGGCAGCCAAGTACTTCAAGAAGGCGGTGGCGCTGGAGGAGACACGCGCAACCTTCCACCTCAACCTGGGCTCGGTCTGGTTCAGTCAGAAGAAACCGGATCGGGCGGTGGTCGAGTTCCGGCGTGCGCTGGAACTGGATCCTCAGGTACTGATTGCGAGCGCCCGTGCCGGCATTACCGCGCAGGTGGGAAGCCCGGAGGAGCGGGCGAACTTCTACTACATGCTGGCCAAAATTCAGGCACAGCGTGGCGATGTGCAGGAGTGCCTGTCGTGCCTGAAGAAAGCCAGGGACAACGGTTACCGCAATCTCGCCAATGTTTACAAGGAAGAAGTATTCAGGCCCTTGTGGAACGACGAGCGGCTGGCGGAAATTGTGGCGCCACCGGCAGTCAAGTAGCGGCGGCCAAAGCCGCGCCGATACGGTTCGTGCAGGCTGCACCTGGCCAGTGCAGCCTTTTATTTCGATGTGCTTACTGCACGGCAACAGTCGAGCTGACGGGGATGCCGCCGATGGAGCCGGTGATGGTCAGCGAACTGGTTCCGCTGGGAACCGTGATGTTGAGAGTGATCGAGGAGGTGCCGTTGGCGATCACGGCGCTTGCGGGCACAACACCGGGCGGAGTGCTCGCGAGATTAACAGTCGTGTCTTGCATGGCGTTCTTGACCAGGCTCAGCGTAACCGTCGCCGGCCCGCCTGCGGTTGCGGGGTTGGGCAGGACAGTGACGGCATTCAGGGCCTCCAGCACGCAGGCCATGTTCTGCAGCTGCTTGGGCGGGGTTGGCGGCGTCGCCCAGGGCACGTTGGTGAAATCGAAGAACTCGGTCATGTCGGGCTGGGACGCATCACGCGAGGTCAGACTGGGCAAGCCAAAGCGGGTTTCGATCAGCTTCAGGATGGCGGTGTAATCCATGACCGTGTGCGACACATAGTTCTTCTTAGTAAACGGCGAAATGACGATCAGGGGCACGCGGTATCCGGTAACGAAAAAGCCGCACACCGGGTCGCTGGAGTTGCCATAGCAGATATCGCTGCCGCTTGGAGTGGTCTGCAAATCAATCGGGTACTCGATGCTGTCAGGAGGCCTAGCCGGTTGCGGGGGAACATGATCATAAAATCCGCCGGCTTCGTCATAGGTCAGGACGAAAACCGAGTCCTTCCATGACGGGCTGGCCATGAGCGCATTGACGAAGCCGGACACATAGGCGGCTCCCGATTGCACATTGGGCGGATTGCTCACATCCAAGTCGGTGGCGTGCTCATCCAACGCCACCTCGCTGGCGGGTTCAACAAAGGCCACCTGCGGCAGGGTTCCGTTGTGAATATCGCTCATCAGCTGCGTGGTGGAGGCGAACTGGTTGGGCATGTGGTTTATCACGTACTGCCCATAGGCGAACTGATTGAGGTAGCTTTGCTTATACAGACAGGAGGGCGTAGCGCAGCCGTTGCCGTCCGGGTGGACGTAAATCTTCCAGCTGATACCGTTGTCCTGCAGAAGCTGGATGATGGTTTGGTTGGTCAACTGCGGGCTGTTGCTTTGCTGCAAGGGATAGACATGACCTGCAGAAGTCGCCGCATACAGGTACATGCGGTTGGGCTGAGTGCGAGTCATGACGGGAGAAAACCAGCGATCCGAAGTAGCAAAGCTGGAGGCCATGAAGTAGTAGTAGTTGAGCTGGTCGTCGCCAGTGAAGTACCCCATGGCGCGGTGCCCGAGAACGTCGTACATTCCGAAGCCGCTCGCGTCCTTGCCGGCGGTGTGCACAAATCCGTCCATGGGAGCGGTGTTGGAATCGGTGGGATTGTAGCGATTGCGGTCAGCGTGGGCTTCGTTCCAGGAAGGGCTGGGGTTTTCGGAGCAGGCAGAGGTCAAATTAAAAGCGTTGACGGTGGCCCCAGTGTCGTCCAGGTTGGCAGCGTTGGCGGGTTCACCGTCGAAGGTAGTGCCGTTGGTGGCCTGCGGGAAGCCGTGGGCTTGCCAATAATCCGGCAGGTGGCCGAAGTACTGGTCGAAGGAACGGTTCTCCTGCAGCATGACAATGATGTGATTGATGGCGGTTATGTCGTGCGCCTGCCCCGGAGCGAAAGTGGCGCTGACACTCGCGTTTTGACCGCTGGACAGGACAAGCTGGCAGGTCATGCCGCTGCAGGCGCCGCCGAAGCCTGCGAAATGCGACCCCGAAGATGGCGCAGCCGCCAGGGTGACAACCGTTCCACTTGGAAAACTTGCCGTACATGTGCCGGGACAGTTGATACCAGCAGGGGAACTGGTCACGGTGCCGCTACCCGAGACCGACACCGCCAACTGAGCGGGCGGGGCGGGGCTGAAGGTGGCGGAAACCGACTGGCTGCCTGAGAGCACAAGCTTGCAGGAAGCGCCGCTGCAGGCCCCACCAAAGCCGGAAAATTTGTACCCTGAAGCAGCCGTAGCGGTCAGCGTGACCGCAGTGCCCGACTGAAAACCTGCGCTGCATGCCCCTGGGCAGTTAATGCCTGCCGGTGCGCTGGTCACGGTGCCGCTGCCGGTGATGGCAATACTGAGTTGCGCCTGCTGTGACTGTGAGGAGGCGGAACCACCACCACACGCAGTCAACAGCAAAGCCAGGGAGAGAGGAAACAACAACCAAAGACGCACAGGCACGGGGATACGGTCCCTACTTCAAAGCTTAGTTGCTGAACGAACTAGGTGGGTTGCCTTAGAGGACGCATTCTGCCTACGGCCGCCAGCGTTCCGATTGCCGCCGATTTCCCATCGCACCGGCAAGGGCCCGAGGTTTAACTCGCGACCTGCACCTTAACCCGATCCTGCGGCTCGGCGGCAAACATCTTCTCTGGTGCATAGCCAAATTTTCCCGCCATCAGGTTCCAGGGAAACTCCGCAATGAGAGTGTTGAATTTTCGCACCGTCTCGTTGTAGTGCTGGCGGGCAAAGGCGATTCGGTTCTCCGTGGTGGTCAGCTGCTCCTGCAACAACAGAAAATTCTGCGACGCTTTCAAATCGGGGTAGCGCTCGGCTGTGACGAACAAATTTCCGATGGCGCTGCCCAGCGCCAGCTCGGCCGCTGCGCGAGCGGCAACATCGGCGCCCGCCCCCATGGCTGCGCTGCGCGCCTGGGCTACCGCTTCCAGAGTTTCGCGCTCGTGGTTCATGTAGCCTTTGACCGACTCCACCAGGTTGGGTACCAGGTCGTGGCGAAGCGTAAGCTGTACATCCACGTCGGACCAGGCGTTGCGGATATTGTTACGCAGGCGCACCAGCCGGTTGTAGGCGTGCAGGGCGAACCACAATGCCAGAATGACGACAACAGCGGTCGCCATCAACACGGTCGAGAAATCCATCTTCCAGCCTCGCTCCGGCCAGCAAATTTGCCGGTATTCACCGGCGCCCCAATGCCGCGGCCACATCCTGCACGAATGCCACAACGCCGCTGATAACGTTCCCCCAGTCCACGGTGAAGGCCCAGTGAATCACCGCCAGCCATAACCCGAGAAACAGCAGATTCAGGCCGATCATCATGGCAATCACCACCAGCATGAGCGCGGCGCAGGCCAGCAGCAGGGGGCCGAGAATGAGCGTGAGGATGGCGAGCACAATTTTGCCAACCAGGCCGCCGCGCCGGCGAGAACCCTCCGCCAGGTGCGCGCCCATTTTTTGCAGGCGCTTTGCGCGCCTGGCCAAGGACGGGTGAAAGGAAACAAAGCTGACGGTCTGCAAGCCGGTCTGCCGGCCCTGTCCGCTGCCCTGCTGCCGCTGTCGGCTCTGCCGCTGCATGCGCACTCGCGCCAGGGCGGCTCGATCCCCGCGTTGCGCCAGCATGAGGTCCTGGAGATTGGGCAACTCGTGGAGGACGGTCGGATCCATGCCCATGGCTTGGGCGAAGGTTTGCAGACGTGCGGTGGCATCGGCATCTCCCATCGCCGCGGCCATGGCCGTGGACATCATTTCCTGGCGCACACGGGCGAACTCCGCAGGCTGGGCGGACGAAAGGGGACCTGAAGTGCCTGTGGCCGCCGAGCCGCCGGCGCTAGCCTTCTGCCAAGCTTCGA
Source organism: Chlamydiota bacterium (assembly GCA_050257615.1). Lineage (GTDB taxonomy): Bacteria > Acidobacteriota > Terriglobia > Terriglobales > Acidobacteriaceae > JAICWP01. Next base: position 9,524 of record JBLMXE010000483.1, read on the forward strand.
GGAACTTGCGCTGCTGCTCCCCGGAGGCCTCATCGCCGCGCAGGCTGCGGTCGCCACCGGGATCCACCACGAACAGATGAGACGCCCAGCCTCCCCCCGCGACGCTGGCGCTGTCCTCGCTCAGGCGTTGCAGCGCATCCTCCAGCGCATCGGGGTTGCGCGTGAGCTCCACTGCGCCGGCATCCGCCAGGTAACGCCGGGTTCGCCATAGCAACGCCATGCAGGGGCCGAGAAGCAGGTTGAGGAAAAACCACAGCGTGAGTTCCACCGCCAGATTGGTGAACTGGAAGGGAAAGAACAGCAGGCGCAGCGCCTTGCGAATCAAGCCCGGATTGCTGCTGTTGAAAAAGCGTTCAATGTCGCTGGAGTTCATGTCCAGCGTGTCGGCCAGCAGTTCCGCCACTTCTTCGGCGTCGGCCGCGGTGGCGGAACCGGTTCCGCGCCGCAGGCCGTAGCGGACAATGCGCCACAGAGTGGAGCGCGACTGTCTGCCGAAGGGCGCGTTGATGAGAGTCACGATCAGCCCACAGGTCTCGAACACGCTGGTCACGGTGAAGGCGATGCGCAGGTCGCCATTGCCCACCGAAGCGACCAGGTGTCCGACCAGGGCCTGCAGTTGTTCGCGGTTCAGGTCGTCGAGCAGGCGGCGGCAGAGGACAATGTGGGCATCGGCCGCCGAAGTGCCGATGGCGGCCGCATTGGCGCCCGGCGAATCCATCAGCATCACCTTGGGGGCAGGCAGGCCGGCGGCAATGGCCATCTCTTGTACTGTGTCCGCCAGTTGCAGTTCCCTAAGATCTTGCGGGTTAGGTTCGCGGGCGCTAAGGCTAGCCAGCGTGCCCCCCACGCCGCCGTGTCGGAACAAGAGCAGCATGCCCGCCCAGAGAGTGAGGGCCAGCACGATTCCAGGCAGGAATATCAGGGCAGCGGCGATGATCAATTCTTGTGGATTTACCAAGCCTCGCTGATTGATGACAGTATCGGCTACCCGGAAGGCCAGCCGGGCCAGGTCGCTGCTGGCCTGCCAGAATTCCGGCGGCAGAGGTGAGAAGTGGTTGATCACCTCCGCCGCCACCATGCTGACCGCGTACAACAACGGGGAGAGCACCAGGGTCAGGGGAATGCCCATCAAGAACGCGGCTACCATACAGAGCGCGGACATGCGCCAGGTGGCGTGACGGTTGCGCTTTTGCGCTGTAAAAAATGTTTCCGGAGCGCGAGGAGTGCGAGCAACCGGAGAGGGTGCGGCGCCGGTGGTTTCGGGGGCGCTCATAAATTAGGCGCCCGATAGTATGCCGTTAAGCCGCCCAGGCTGCAAATGTATTGTTTCCGACACAGTGCCCTCCCAATTCGGGAACGCTTGCCGGCGGTCGCACAATAATAATCGCCATTTCGACCGCCTGGCGGTATCATGCTGGCCACAATTTTGGGGCGGTCTGCCCGGAACCACGCCGTGGAGTAGTGAGGGCAGTTGGGCCGTAATCGCGGCCAGACCGCCCGGCGGGAGAAGCGGCGATTACACAGGGACCCGCGAAGCTACCGGGATACCCCTCATCTTTATTTCGCAGTGAGAAGAGACGAATGAGAAACCGCTTGATTGCAGCCGGGATAGTGACTCTAATCGCTGCGCTGGTGGTGCTGGTACTGAATTATTGGCCACGCGCTAAGAGGACGGAAACGGCACCTACCAGCTCTGCACAGGCACCCTCGTCGCCGGGGGGAGCGCAAGCCGGCGTTGCCGTGTCGCACCTGGCCCACGAAAGGCGCGGCATTATGGCTGAGATACTCGACCAGGGCTTGACTCCCGATCGCGCCAAGGTGCTCTTCAGTATGGTAGTTGGGCCATTACCCGGCGTGACCGTGCCTGCCGGCAGTGCCGATCCAAGCGACATGGACGGCACGCTGGCGGTCAGCTATATCTACCAGGTCTGGAACTCGCTTAGCCCCGAGCAACGTACGGCAGCGGAACGCCTCATCCATCCGCAGGGTACCGGGCCAGCGACGGGAAGCGGCCCGTCAGCCAGGACTTCTCACGTCGCCGTGCTGAGGACCGCCGCATTCATTACCGGTCCCTTTACTCCTGCATTCGACTATCAATATCGAGCCGATGACGCCAACCAGTTCCTGGCGGTTCAGCTTTCCAACATTTCCCCCATCGCCCGCATTTTCGTCGCCGTGGACAATGATCCGCCGCCAGGTACGGAGTTTGCGCACACGTGGATGTGGGATGACAACTGGGCCCCGGATCCGCGAGGCTGCGTAATCTACATTCACAATCAGAAATTTGTGGGACTCAGCCCTGAGGACGCCCAGTCCATCGTCACACACGAAGTGATGCACTGCTATCAGGAACGGCTGGCAGGAACCGTGACAGAATTCGAGAAGGTGCATTCGTGGATTGTCGAGGGCGAAGCCGTCTGGGTGGAATTCACCACGAATCCGAACGCTGCTTATGATGCGACCGGAATGCCCAACTGGTGGACGTGGTACCTGTATCACCCAGAGACGCTCTATGTGAAGCGCTCCGACGATGGCATTGGAGTCTTTGGACATCTGAGCGACTTGGCGGGGGATGCAGTGGTATGGTCTAGGCTGCTGCCGGTTGTGCAGGCAGATATCGGCACTCTCGGCTCGTTCAACGTACTGACGCAGGGCTATCAAACCGAGTATTACACCACCTGGGGTGCGAGCTATTTCAGGGTCTCCGGCAACAAGCCGTGGACCATGCTTGGACCAGGAAAATTGCCGGATACGGGACCGCCGCCCCAGATGATCACCGTGGGGCCGGAGTTTCAGGACCACTTGACCGCAGACTCGGATATTAGCGCCTTGTATCAGCTCTCCGGAAGCGCCGACATTGTGACGGTCAGCCTCATGACCGGATATGGCCGCCTGCATGACAGTGACTTCTCGCTAGATACACCCCTTGACTCTTCAGCTCCCCTGATTCTTTGCCTGAAGCAGGGTGGCTGTAAATGCCCAGACGGTTCGGAGGGCGCCTCGCTGTTCACCAAGAAGGCCACTGCCCCCGTCTCGCTAGGCATCAATGGCGGAGAGACGACGGCCCAAGTCGGCGTTGTAGGTGATTCCCTCGATCGCTTCTGTAAGAAGCCCGACCCGCCTGTACCGCCGGGCGGAGGCGGGGGAGGGGGCGGAGGAGGCGGCGGAGGCGGGGGAGGGGGCGACAATCCGCCCCAGCCGCCACCCCCTCCACCGGATGGCACCAGTTGGGGCGATACGCACCTGGCCACGTTCGATGGACTGGGCTACAACTTCCAGGTTGTAGGCGAATACACCCTGGTCCGTTCCACGAAAGACGACTTCCTCGTTGAAGTACGGCAGGTACCGGTGCTGGGGCCAAAAATTGCCAGCGTCAACCAGGCGGTGGCCACGCGGATTGGCGGCCAGCGGCTGTCGTTCACCATGGAGAACAGCGCGCTGGTTCTGCGCATTGATGGCAAAGTAGTGAGCGGGCCGCCGCCCCGCTTGAAGACTGGCTCCCTGACGGGAGCGACTACGGCCTATGGCGGCACGTACCAGCTGACTTGGCCCGATGGCACGGTGCTGCACGTGCAGCAGTTGGGCAGCTACGCCATCGACGTGAAGGTCAGGCCCGCTGCTTCCCGAAAGGGTACCCTTGCCGGTTTGTTGGGGGATTTCAATGGGTCGCCGGACAACGACTTGATGGGCAGAGGCAACGCCAAACTAAGCTCAAGCCCCGACGACATCAACCAGAAGCTGGCCGGTGCCTGGAGAGTGACCAAGGCGAACTCGTTGTTCGACTACAAGCCGGGACAGTCTCCCGCCAGCTTCGCTGATCCCAATTTTCCCGCCAAGGACGCCGACGCTGCCCGCCTGGCCAA
>JBLMXE010000484.1:0-2886 GCA_050257615.1 Chlamydiota bacterium
GGTGCGCCGGTAGCCGATGCCCTCAGTAAGCCGCACCAGCTACCAACTTCCAGCTACCAACTACCAGCTATCAACTACCGCCTCACTTCGTGTACGGCCCGTCATAGTTGCTGCCGTCCACACACCCTTTGCCCAGGGAAGTGGTGTAGCCGGGTCCGTTGGGGCTGGTGCCGTCATTGGCTTCATTCGACCAGTTGCCCTGAATCTTCCACTTGCTCCCGTCCAGGAAGGTCACATAGGAGCCGCCAAAGGTCCAGGCGCACTCATCGGCATTCTCTTCGCCGTTGGAGGCATACCAGGCATTGCCGTTGGGATCGGAGCGCGTCTCGCTCAGCTCGTGCCCGCTCACATTGGCCAGCGCCGCCAGGCCCTGCGATTCGCCGCTCACGCCGCTTTGCGGGTTACACCCAGCGTCGCCATCGAGGTTAAAGAAGAAGCCGAACTCCACCGGCGTGCCATTGCACGAGCCCCAGCTATGGTAAGCGCAGTAGTTGGCGCCGCCGCGCTTGCGGTCCACGTAGACCGGGTAGAAACCATTGGCCACAGCGCTGCTCCCCACCATCTTGCAAGCCTCAGCCAGCACTGCCGAGGTGCTGATGTGCTTGGGCAGGTTGGAAGAGTCGGTGACATGGCCCTGGTAAGTGATCGCGCTGGTGACGTGCTGGCCGCCGCTGTTCGTGTATTCGTTGACCGTGGCTTCATAGGCGGAACCGGAGCCGCCGCTGACCGTGCCGATGTAGCTGTAAAACTTATCCAGGCCAGTGATCTTGTCGCCCGGCGAAGTGGTCCAGCTCGGCCCCCAGAAGATCGCCTTGACGGTCACACTGGGCAGAATGGGTCCGCCGTGGTAGAGCAAGTCGGCGCCGGAGCTGGCAGGCCGCCTCCTGGCTTGGTCCCGCGTCCAATGCGGGCCCAGGATGGGGGGCTCACTCTTATTGGGGTTGCGGTTCGGGCTTTGCGCAAACAGCAGGCTGGATGAGCAGATCAACAGCGCCAGGGCAATGCGGTTCATGGGGTATCCTCACCTCGGACCGAAGTTGGCGAAGTATACCATCGTTGACCTTTTTCCCAGACAAGGATTTTTGCTGGTTACTACGGTAATCAGCGGAGCGGCGGTGGCCGGCAACGCCCGCCGGGAGCGGCGCAGCGAGGCTCTCGCGGGGGGAAAGCGTCAAGTGGGCCTGGGATTATTGTTATCCATTTGCCGCCAAATGATAGACAATATTAGTTGGCTCCCGCGGCACGCCACGCCAAAATGTGGCATCATAGGTCGCCTTGTGGGGTAGTGAGATGTTGAATGCCGGGTTCAGCAGGCTGCAGTTGTTTGTGGGGTTTACCGGGGCTTGCGCGGTTTTGCTGGCGCTCTGGATGGCCTTTGTGGTGCTGCATCGCCGGCGGCTGGAGCGCGCAGCGGTAATCCTGGCCGCTGTTTCCGCCATCCTGACCGCTTACCTTTACGTCACTCTCTGGGGCTTCACCATCTTACTGTAGCTGGTAGAAGGTAGTTGGCCCTCAAACGTCTGCCGCTACCCTCCTCATCTAGAGTCATCCTTCTGTAAAGCTCCGTAAAGATGCGTAAAAGCTTGTAAAACCGCACCGTGGGCTGCGACCGCCCGCCTGCCTGCCTCATCGAATAAGTAAGAGTCAGGGAAGGTGCGAAGAGGGTGGCATATGAAAAAGTTACTGAGCGTAGTAGCGGTGCTGGCGTTGCTTTCGCTGGGCGCGCTGGCGGAACAGAAGAGCGGTGAGGGCTGGAGCGCGCTGGGGGTGTTGCGCAATGCCCATTACGTGTACGTGACCAGCTATGACGGGTCGCAGTTCTCGCTGAATCTTCTGCCTGAGGATCGGGCGGCAATTTCGGCCGTACAGAGCGCTCTGCACGATGCCGGCTACGTGGTGGTCTATCAACGCTGGCAGGCGGACATGATTCTGGCGGTGCAGGCGCGCCCTTCTTCGGACCTGCTGGCCGTCTATGACGGCGGGAAGTATGGGATGGGAACCTACCTGTGGCGGGCCGAGGCCAAAAACGGTCTCAGCGGCTCTAATCCCGTGCTGGTGCGGCAATTGGAGCAAGCGCTGGAGCGCGCCGGAGTCAAGAGCTGAGTAATTGAAGAATGAAGATTGAAGAATGAAGAATGCCGATTGATCTCTCAATCGGCATTCTTTTTGGTGCCACGGATATTCACGGATCAATAACGATGGAGGTCAAACCTGAATCCGTGTAGATCCGTGTTAATCCGCGGCCGATTCGAAGTCGCGAACAAACTCCACCAATGACCGCACCGCGATCCCTGATGGCCCCTTGGCCATCCACGCCTTGTTGTCGTCCATCCAGGCGGTGCCGGCGATATCGAGGTGAATCCAGGGCGTCTGCTCGGCAAATTCTCTCAGGAACATGGCCGCGGTTACCGCCCCGCCCCAGCGTCCGCCAGTGTTCATGATGTCGGCGATGCCGGAGCGAATCTGCTCCTTATACTCCTCATCCAGGGGCAGGCGCCACATCTTCTCGCCGGACCGCTCGAGGGCGCGCTGGAAACGCTGGTAAATCTGTTCATCATTGGCGAAGACCCCGGCATTCACCATGCCCAGGGCGACCACGCAGGCCCCGGTAAGGGTGGCCGCGTCCACCAGGTGAGTGCAGCCCAGCTGGCGGGCGTAGTGCAGCCCGTCGGCCAGCACCAGCCGGCCTTCGGCGTCGGTGTTGATGATTTCGATGGATTTGCCCGACATGGCGATTTGCACGTCGCCCGGCTTCTGCGCTTTTCCCGAAGGCATGTTTTCCGTGGCACACACGATGGCGATCACCTTGACCTTGGGCCGGAGCAGGGCGATGGCGCGCATGGCTCCCAGCATGGCAGCGCCGCCGGCCATGTCGTACTTCATTTT
>JBLMXE010000485.1:0-10793 GCA_050257615.1 Chlamydiota bacterium
ACCGACAGCAGGTTACAAGCGGCTGTGGAAAAGGTTAGGAAATTGACGGAAGTGAGAAAACTATGCCGCCTGGAAACTCTTGCCGGCAGCGCTTTTTTCGCGGCTCTGCACGCGTTATTGCAACGGAACCGCGAACGTCAACACGTGATCGCCGCCGGCGTTGTATTTTGTGTTGACTCTGCTTCGCGCTTCCCTAGAATGAGTCACCAAGAGAGCAAAACATTTATAGGACTTTTTGTTTAAAACAGAAAACCGGCTTCTAATGGAACAGCGCTTCACATCCGCGGAGGTAGTTGAGCTAGCTGGCGTGACCGCCCGGCAACTGCAGTGGTGGGATGAGCAGGGGATTGTGGTCCCCGTGCGGGAGGGTCATCGCCGGCTGTACTCACTCGACGATGTGACGGAGATGGCGGTCATCGCCGACCTGCGCCGCCGCGGCTTTCCTCTGCAGCGGGTGCGCCGGGTGGTGCGCTTTCTGCAGCGGGAACTGGGCAGCCGCCTGGCCCAGACCGTGGGCGGCAGCTCGGAATACCATCTCCTCACCGACGGCTCCCGTCTGTACCTGGAGACATCGGCTGAACAGATTGTTGACATCCTGAAAAACGCGCGCCAACCCATCCTCAGTGTCTGTTTGAGCGATACGGTGCGCCAGATCCGCGCCGGCATTCGTGGCCGCAAAAAAGCCAGCGCGTCCGCTCGTCTGCAGCCGCACGCCAGAAGAAAGGCCCTGTGAGCAGGGTGGAGGAGAAATGGTCGGCGAACTAAACGTACTTACCGAGTGGATTCCGGAGCAGATGGGGCCGGGAACCGTTTTTGTGCTGGAAAACGCCGGCGAAGTGGGTGAAAAGGAAGATCCCTACTGGGCCGTGCTCGCCTGTCCCGATTGCGGCACCCTGGGCCTGATTACCCGCCGGCAAATCGCCGGGCTGCTGCCGGTGATCTGCGGCTCCCAGCATTGTGCCGCCCAGTTCTTTATCCACGACAGCGACATCGTTCCCCGCAAGCCCTGCTAGCACTCTTTTTCAACCACAGAGGACACAGAGGAAGAATTTTCCAAAACCCCTTCCCCACAAAGGTACGAGGGTTCACGAAGGATTTCAGCTCACATGAGGGAACAGTAACAGCCCGGCCAACTTCTGCGCCATCGCCTATTCAAACCACATTCAGATCAGAAGTAGCCAGGCCTTCGGGAATTCTTTCAGGAAAGATTTTTCAATGGTTCTCCTCTGTGCTCTCTGTGTCCGCTGTGGTTAATTGCGCGTAGATGGCTGAGCCACGGGGATCGGCACCTCTTCCACAATCTCAATTCCGAAGCCCTGCAGGGCGGCGACCTTGCGCGGGTGGTTGGTCAGCAATCGAATGCGGCGCAATCCCAGGTCGGAAAGAATCTGCGCCCCGATGCCGATTTCGCGCTGGGTCTTGCGCTCGCTTTCGGGCAAGGCCGGCAGGCGCACATCGCGGTGGAAGGAAAGCAGGGTGCGCTCTCCCATCCGCTCCACGGAAAATCCCTTGGAAGTCTGGTGCAGGTAAATGAGCGCGCCCAGCCCCTGCTCGGCGATCATCTGCAGGGAACTGTCAATTAGGTTGTGGCACTCGCACCAGGTAGCGCCAAAGACGTCGCCGACCAGGCAGTGGGAGTGCATGCGCACGAGCACAGGTTCGGCAGCGTACTCCAGGTCGCCGCGCACCAGGGCGACATGCGACTCGCCTCCTTCCACTTCGCTTTCATAGGCGATCATGCGGAACTCGCCGTGGCGGGTGGGCAGAAGGGCCTCGCCCAGACGGTGCACGTAGCGCTCGTGCTGCATGCGGTAGCGGATGAGTTCGGCGACGGTCAGCATCTTCAAATTGTGCTGGCGGCAGAACTCCACCAGGTCGGGCACACGCGCCATGCTGCCGTCGTCTTTCATGATTTCGCAGATGATGCCGGCGGGAACGAGTCCGGCCAACCGGGCCAAATCCACCGAAGCTTCCGTCTGCCCGGCGCGTACCAGCACACCGCCTTTACGGGCGCGCAATGGGAAGACATGGCCAGGGCGCGCCAGATCGGAGGGCCGGCTGGCGGGATCAATGGCCACAGCGATGGTGCGGGCGCGGTCGTAGGCGGAGATGCCGGTGGTTACCCCTTCCCGGGCGTCCACAGACTCGCAAAACGCAGTACCGTAGTTGGAGGTGTTCTCCGCCGTCATGGGACCGATGCGCAGGTGCTCCAGGCGCTCCTCGGTCATGGCCAGGCAGATCAGGCCGCGGCCGTAGCGGGCCATGAAGTTGATCGCCTCAGGTGTTACCTTTTCGGCGGCCAGGGTGAGGTCGCCTTCATTTTCGCGATCCTCGTCGTCCACGACCACGACCATGCGGCCGGCGCGGATATCGGCCAGCGCGCTTTCCACGTCGCAAAAGGGCGAATTGGGGGTCATAGCAAGCAAGATTCTAGCAGTTCTGGACCCATGGCCTTCCCAATAAGGACCCGGAATACATCCTCAAGTTACTGAAAAAGTGATGGTTACAGCTCTCTTCGGCCTTCCATGGCCTTGAGCATGGTGACTTCATCGGCGTATTCGATGTCGCTGCCCACAGGAATACCGGTGGCGATGCGGGTCACCTTTACGCCCGGCCTCCGAATCTGCTGCGAAATGTAAACCGCGGTGGCCTCGCCTTCGACGGTAGGATTGGTGGCGAGAATAACCTCATCCACCTCGCCCGCGTCAATGCGCCGGAATAAATTGGAGAGGCGAAGCTGCTCCGGGCCCACCCCGTGCAAGGGCGAAATGGAGCCGTGTAGCACGTGATAGGCGCCGTTGAAGTGGCGGGTCTTCTCGATGGCATTGATGTTGGTGGGCTCCTCCACCACGCACACCAGGCGCTGGTTGCGGTTGGGACTGCTGCAATAGACGCAGGGGTCCACGTCGGTGATGTTGTTGCACACGGAGCACAGGCGCAGCTTGGCCTTGACGTCGCGTACCGCAGCGGCCAGCGCCTCGGCATCTTCCTCGCTGGAACGGAGGATGTGGAAGGCCAAACGCTGCGCGCTCTTGCTGCCCACGCCGGGCAGCTTCTTCAATTCGTCAATGAGCCGCGTCATGGGCTCGGCAAAGTTAGGCATGGGAGAATTGTGTAATTGAGTAATTGTGTAATCGGGTAAATCCGGTTGGCTTGTACTTTACACAATTACCCGATTACTCAATTACACAACTACTCCAGTCCCAGGCCGCTGAGCATGCCGCCCAGGCTGGACTGCATGGCTTCGTCCACGCGGCGGGAGGCCTCGTTGACGGCGGCGGTGACCAGGTCCTGCAGCATTTCCACGTCTCCGCCCTTTACCGCTTCCGGATCAATCTTGAGGGACAGAATCTGCTTGCGTCCGTTCATCTTGACGCTGATGCTGCCGCCTCCGGCGGTGGCTTCCACCACCGTCTCCGCCATCTTCTTCTGCATGGCCTCAGCCTGCTGCTTGGCCATGGACATCATTTCTTTAATGTTGAATCCGCCCATAGTGTCTCCAGGTAGTTGGTAGCTGGTAGTTAGTGGTTCGAAGCCAGTGCTGACTGCGAGCACCGTCTGCCACCCAACTACCATCGCCTGGACTAACGACTAACTACCAACTACCGCTTTTCCCGATGATCAATGATCGTGCGAATCTCCGCCCCAAACTTGTCCTGCATGCGGCGGACGACCGGGTCCTGAAGAGCGCGATTGCGGCCGCCACCGTTGCCGGCGGCGGCTGCCGGACGCGGCTTCGCTGCTCCATTGGCGGCCGCGCCGCCCACGACCGTTACCTTTAGCGGCCGCCCCGCCGCGCCCGAAGCGGCTGTATTGGCGATTTTCTTAGGCTCGGCGCCAAACGCCATGTCCACCACCGTGGGCGATGCACCCACCTTCACCGTGAGTTCGTTTCCCTGCCAGGACCACTCACCTGCGTCCAGCATATAAGCCAGGGTGCGATGCCCGCCATTTTCCAAGGCGCTGATCACGGCGCCACGTAGGTTATCGGTAGCGGCGGCCTGCGGCTGCAATTCGGCTTCTTCGTCCTCAGCAGCTGCAATTGCTGGTGCGGCGGCCCCTATGATCACGGAAGCGGTTGAGCCCATAGCCACAGGCGCGGTCTCATCGGCGGCCAACTTGCCCCCGGGACCGCCTCCCTTGCGCGCGGTATCGGCATTGAAGGGCGAAAGCTTGCCCGTGCGCGCGGCAAAGGACGACTCCGCGCTGCGCGGCCGCTCCGGTGCCACGGGAGTCGCCGCCGCCCGCGGCCCTGCGGGGCGAACGCTTGGCTCCATCGCTCCGGCCTCGTTCAGCAACTGCTCCAGAGGCAGCAGGCGGGAGGCATGGGCCATCTTCAGCAGGCCGAGTTCCAGGTGAAAGCGCTGTTCCTGCTTGTAGCCCAGCTCACTGTGAGTGCGCAGCATGATCTGCAGATAACGCGCCAGGTCCTCTTCGGTGAAGGCTTCCGCTACCCGCGTCACGCGTTGCCGCTCGTCGGAAGAAATCTGCAACAGCTGGGAATCATTGCCCGCCACCTTGGCCACAATCGCATTGCGCAGAAAACGCACCATCTGGCGGGCGAAATGGGTCGGGTTCTGGCCCTCGCTGAGCAGCTTGTCGGCCAGCCGCAGCACCTCCTCGCTAGAGCCCCGCTCTACCGCCTGCATCATCTGCTCCAGGGTGGCCGAAGGCACGGTGCCCACCAACTGGCGCACGACTTCGGCGGTGAGGGTCGCGCCGCAGCAGGCAATGGCCTGATCGAGAATGGAGAGAGCATCGCGCATGGAACCATCGCCGGCCTCGGCCAAAAGGGCCAGCGCGTCCGGTTCCGCCTGAATGTTCTCCCGCCCGGCAAGGTCGCGCAGCTGGCCCAGAATGTCGTCGAAGCGCACGGCATGAAAACTGAAGTGCTGGCAGCGCGAGCGGATGGTTTGGGGAATATCTTCGGGCTGGGTAGTGGCCAGCATGAAAATGACGTGCCCGGGCGGCTCCTCCAGGGTCTTGAGCAGGGCATTGAAGGCGGCGTCGGTGATCTGGTGGGCTTCGTCGAGAATCCAGATTTTGAAACGGTCGCGGGCGGGGCGGTAGCGGGCCGCGTCGCGCAGCTCGCGAATCTCGTCAATACCGCGGTTGGTGGCAGCGTCAATCTCAATCACGTCCACGGAGTTGCCGGCCCGAATTTCGGTACACGACTCGCACACCCCGCAAGGCTCCGGCACGGGGTGGTCGGCGGAGCGGCAGTTGAGCGCCATGGCCAGAATGCGGGCCACGGTGGTCTTTCCGATGCCGCGGTGGCCGCTGAAAATGTAGCCGTGGGCGATGCGCTGCTGTTCAATGGCGTTCTTTAAGGTGCGGGTGACGTGCTCCTGTCCGATCACTTCCGAGAAGCGTTGCGGACGGTACTTGCGCGCCAGGACCTGGTAGGCCATAGGGGACAAAACTTGATTATACGTGATGGGGATAGCCGATTCCGCATGTGTGAAACTCACATGCTGGCACGTAATTAGGGCCCTCCCAGTCCCGGTAAAGCAGCTCTGGACGCCCCTAAAAGAGGGCCTGTGGGGCCTAACAGGCCGTCAAAATCGCAGAAAATGGGCTCTGGGTCCTTGCGGGACTACCTCCCTCAGCGCTACCCTTGACGCGAGTTCGGGGGCTTCTGGGAGGAGCGCTATGCAACTGAAGATCGCTACTGTGACAGTGGAAGGCATTACCATCCTGGAATGCAGCGGCCGCATCGTGTTCGGCGATGAGGCGGCAGCCTTGCGCGAGCAGGTGAAAGATCTGGTGGCCGCGGGCAAGAAACAGGTCGTGCTAAACCTGGGCGGGGTCACCTATATAGATAGCGGCGGGCTGGGCACGCTGGTGGGACTCTACACCACGGCGCGCAACGCCGGCGGCAGCATCAAGCTGGCCAACCTGACCCAGCGCGTTGGGGACCTGCTGCAGGTGACAAAACTGCTTACCGTGTTCGACGTTTACGACAGCCAGGACAAGGCCATCAAGTCGTTCGGCAAGGCGGCTGTCGCCTGAGATCGGGCGTGGATCTCTTCCGGGGAGCGGTGCAGCCGGCGCCGCTCTCTTTTTATGTGCCGTGAATCTGGATAGCATGTCCGCCGGGTGCTAGATTCAGGGCGTGATCTTCTATCTGCCACTGCTGCTCACCGTAGGCGCAACCACTCTGTATCACATCGCGCAAAAATCAGTCTCCCCGCAAGTCAACCCCATGCTTTCGGTGACGGTGAACTACGTGACCGCGCTGGTGGTCTCGCTGCTCATCTTGCCCTTTTACCCTGGTAACTCTCTGCGCGGTTCGTGGAAGCATTTAAACTGGGCGAGTGCGGCAGTGGGTGTGGCTATCGTGGGAATCGAGCTGGGATTCGTGGTGGCCTACCGCGCCGGTTGGCGGATCAGCGTCGCCTCGCTGATTGCCAACGTGGCCACCGCCTTGCTACTCCTGGTAGTGGGATTGACTTTTTTCCGCGAGCATCTGAGCGCCCGCAGCGCGGTGGGCATCAGTCTGTGCATCGCGGGGCTGGGCTTGGTGATGTACAGGTAGGAGCCATGTTTAAGCGATTGCTGGCGGTGGTGCGCAAGATACCGCGCGGCAGAGTGTGCAGTTACGGCGGGGTGGCCAAATTGGCGGGCCACCCAGGAGCGGCGCGTCAGGTCGTTTGGGCGCTGCGTTCCGGCGCCGCCCACAGCCTGCCCTGGCATCGGGTAGTGGGCACGGGCGGACGGATTCTGCTGCCTGGAGAGTCCGGCCTGGAGCAGCGCTTCCGCTTGCAGGCAGAAGGGGTAGAGTTCCGCGGCAACCGAGTGGACATGAGCCAGCACGAATGGCCATCCCAGGCCAATAAGCCTAAGCCGCGCGGGTCTCGGCAACGTCCTCGCACCCGGCGTTAAACCGGCTCCTCTGCCGAAAACTTCCTTCTAGCTGAGCAGGACGACCGCGCCGGTGGCCACCAAGGCTCCAGCCCACAGCCAGTCGAGATTGAACCAGGCGCTTCGCAACAGGGCCAGTCCGAGTTTGCGGTACACAATCCAGGCCGCGAAAGTTAACACAAGAAGATAAGCCAGGGTGTGCAGCCCGAGTGCCAGAGCGCCCACCCAAGGAACATGGGCTCCGGTGACGGCCGCATGGTGGCCGTGACCACCATTTGCAGCCAGCACATGGTCCGACATAGCCATGACGAAGGGCAGAAGCATTAAACCTGCTCCATGCGCCGAAGCCATCAAAAATGACCACACCGTGAGATCACGAAACCCGACTTGCATTCCTCCAAACCGTGGGTGGCGGTGACGCCACAGGCGGTATAGGCCAAAAGACACTAATACAGCGGCAATTATCGCCTTCAAGATGGGAAGCGGAACGACCATTTGCGCCAAGCCGGCGACCAGCAACACCGCGCCCACCGCGACCATGTGGCCCAGGGCGATGGGAGGCAGCGCCCGCCAGACGCCGCGGGCGCTGCCTTGCTGCATCCCGAGCGCCACCGCAAACAGCCACCCCATTCCCGGATTAATGCCGTGGTAAGCCCCGAGAAAAAGCACTGCATTCCATTCCATGTTGTCCTCTTGTGCGAACGCTCCGGCCTCAGGCGTAACAGTAGGAGTCCGAGGAGGCATCACCGCCCTCCAGTCGTATCTGGTGAGGGCGCAGATCGTCAGATTCGACGAAAAATTTGGGGTCGAGTTCCATACTGCCGTTTACGTTGACTTTGGCGATCCACCCCCGGACTCCATCCGGGTAAAACTGGCTATCCCAAGGCGTGTATAGGCTGTTGCTGAAGTAAATGCGCCTGCCGTCGCGGCTGATTTCCACCATCTGCGGCCCGCCATTCAGCGACTCTCCCGGCTTCTTGGGATGCGCCGCGCGGCTGACAATTCCTCCCAACCGGATGGAGCTGACCTTCTTTGGGTGGAACGGATCAGTGACGTCGTACTGGATGAATTCGCCCGTTCCCCAGCAGGAGACGTAGAGGTAGCGGTCATCCAGTGAGAGATTGATGTCGGTGACCAGCGGGGCTACGGCCTTGAAGCCCTGCAAAATTGGAGGCAGCTTCGCCGGGTCCGCTGGCTCGGCTGGAATTTCGATCACCTTCTTGATGGCCCACTTCCCGTCGGAGCCATTCTTGTTGCTCTCGCGGTACCAGAGCCAGATAGAGGACGACAAATCCTTGAGCGAGAGGACAACGCTCAAGAATCCGTAGGCTTTCGTGGGATCGTGTGCCGGGCGCAGCTCAAGCGCCATCTGCTGTTCTGCACCCAGTTCCAATTCCTGGAGGTGGCGCCGGCGGCGCAGGTCCCAAACGTGCAGCTTGTTGCCATACTTGCCGGCCAGCAACAGCTCCGGATTTACGCCCTGGTTCACCATGTTAGGCGTGCCCCAGGTGCTGCTAACCATGGTATCCAGCCCGAGGTGCCACCAAATGTCATAAGCCAGTTCCTGGGGACCGCGCTCAATTTCCCACTTGCCGCGGATATCGAAAGTTTCCGGATCCATCACAAAGGTTCCGCCCGGGCCGTTCCCGTCGGGTGCGCCGAGCGCGCTCAGGTAAATCCCTTCCGGCCCGCAGTGCACGGTATGGGGTCCGGCATAGCCGGTGCGGTCGGCCACAACTTCCGGCTCAATCACCTTCACCAGCTTGGGCTGACGCGGGTCAGGCTTCACGTCAAGAATGTGAATGCGCGACGAATTGATTCCGGGCACGACCAGATACCGCCGCTCCATGTGCGGATGCGGCGCGTAAGGACACAGGCATGAGCTGCACGCGTTCCAGCCGAAGTGATGCAGTTCGTCGCCGGCCTGCGGCATGTCCGTCTGTCCCACCAGCCGGCCGTAGCTTTTGGAATCAGGATCCACGTCCAGCACCCCGATCGCATCCGGTTTTCCTTGCTGGGTCGGATTAATTAGCGCGACATACGCCAGCCGCTCGGGCGGTGCTTGCATGGCCATTTTGGGGGAAGGGTAAAAGCTTGGGTCAGGTTTCATTAACGCCATTGTCAGCTCCTTGTACTTTCCATAAGGTCAGTGGCGAGTTTCTCTTGAATTGCACCCACGCGTCCATGCCCGGGACTCCATTCCTCTTGCTCGAAACGCCAACCTATTAGTTTTTCAGGATTCCATTTGCACTCGCCGCGTGGGGCACATTTTGTGGCGGTTTGTGGTGTTAATCACGCGGCCGTAATAGCGAGACATGTGGGGCGAATCCTGGCTCAACTTGCACAACAACATAGAGTCCTATTGGGCAACGCGGTTCGATGAGAATTCGATTGGGCCGACCGTGTGCGCTTGACAGCTGATTGAACCCCTGCAATCCTTGATCAAGACTCCGGGGCTTGTGCATCCTTCCGATTGGGGCGGGAGTGATTCCATGGACATACTGTCAGACGTCTTGCGCGTTGTGCGTCTGTGCGGTGCGGTGTTTTTCACCGCGGAATTTTCCTCACCCTGGGCGCTTGATTCCCCTAACCCCGAACTCCTCGCCTCCATTGTCCTGCCCGATGCGGAATGCGTAGTTTTGTTTCACATCCTCACCGAGGGCGAGTGCTTCATCCTCTGTAAGGCGCATGCAGCGGTGACGATGGAGGCTGGCGACGTCATCATTTTCCCGCACGGCGAACCGCATACCATGTGCAGCCACGTGGGGATGAAGGCTACTCCCATGGGCGCGGTGTTTTCGCAAAGTTTACCCGATGCCACACCGCAGGTGGCCTTTGGCGGCGGTGGCCGAAAGTCTCGCTTTATTTGTGGCTACCTGAATTGCGATCAGCGGTTCAATCCTTTGGTTAGCGCTCTGCCTACCATGCTGGTAGTGCGCAGCGGCAACGATTATGCTGCCGTGGAAGCCATTGACCACAACGGAACTCGCCCCTCTCAAGTTCCCCAAGGCTCGGGCACGTGGCTGAGCACCACACTGAAATTCACCATCCACGAAGCCAGGGCCGCGCGCCCGGGCAACTCCGCCATGCTGGGCCGGCTGACAGAGCTGATGTTCGTGGAAATTTTGCGGCAATACATGCAACAGCTGCCAGTGGGGCAGCACGGCTGGCTGGCGGGGCTGAACGATATCCAAGTCGGCAAGGCGCTGCGCTTGCTGCATGCCAATCCCGCGCACGAATGGACGGTATCGGAACTGGCGCGCGAGACTGCCATTTCCCGCTCCGCCCTGGCCGAGCGTTTCACGCAGCTGATCGGCTTGTCTCCTATGCGGTATCTGACCGAATGGCGGATGCAACTGGCAAAGCAGATGTTGCGTGACGGCGTTTCCAGCATCGCAGAAATCGCGCTCCGCGTCGGCTATGAATCGGAAGCCGCGTTCAATCGCGCCTTCAAGCGCAGCGCCGGCTTTCCTCCCGCGGCCTGGCGCAAGCGCGCCATGGGCGCAATCGCCTCGGCTACGGCTCTGCTGCTCGCTGTCGGGCCATGGGCTGCACTGGGGCTTGCGGGCTGAATTGAGATACTCCGGTTCCCGAGCCTGTCACATCCCCGGCTTGTACTTTCGGAACTGTAGACCCCGCCAATCTGCGAATAATGCCAACGCCCCCCGCAAGTGATCTCAGCAACTTACGACAGGTCAGTGGCTTACAGTCATGCCGGCGAGTACCAAAGTTACTTGGCGCATGACCCTTCCCGATTGACAATTTCTGTCATAGAAAACTAGGCTGCAGTCTCCCCTAGCAAGCAGCAAGCGAAACTCCCCCAAGAGTGGCGCCCGCTCCGTCCCCCCGGAAAGGTGCGCTCCAACTAAAACCGTTTTTATTGCCATCAGGAGTGCCGGCGTATGTCTCAGAGGCTGGGCGACCTTCTC
>JBLMXE010000486.1:0-5836 GCA_050257615.1 Chlamydiota bacterium
AGCAATTAGCATTTGGCCGTAAACAGCGTGCTGGCATCGCGATGGCAATAGACGTTGCTGGCTAAATGCTAAGTGCTAATTGCCAAGTGCTGGTTTCAGCCAGCTATTTCCCCGATCTTCCTCTGTGACCTCTGTGTCCTCTGTGGTGAACAAAATCATTTCCCCGACCAGCGCGGTTTGCGCTTTTCCAAGAACGCCGTAATGCCCTCGCGAAAGTCGGCGGTAGTGCGAATGCGGGCGTTGTCCTCAACCGCCTGCGCGATCTGCTCATCCAGGGCCTTGGCGATGAAGCTGTTGATCAGCTTCTTGGTCAGGCGCACCGAGGGCGGGCTGTTCTCCAGCAGCAGCGCCGCCAGTTCACGGGCGCGATCCAGAAGGCGCTCCGGCGGGACAACTTCGTTCACCAGGCCGAACCGGTAGGCTTCCGCGGCGTCGAACAGGCGGCCGGTCATTAGCAGGTCGCGAGCAATCTTGTGGCCCACCTGCCACACAAGAATGGAGGAAACGATGGCGGGTACGAAGCCGATGCGCACCTCGGTATAGCCGAACTTGGCTTCCGGCACGGCCAGGGTGAAGTCGCACATGGTAGCAATGCCGGTGCCTCCGGCAATGGCGGCCCCGTTCACGGCAGCGATGGTGGGTTTGGGAAAGTCGTAAAGGCGACGAAAGATCTGCGCCATGCGGGCGGAGTCCTGCACGTTCTGATCGTGCGTTTTGCCCAGCAACGCCTTCAGGCCATCCAGGTCCAGGCCGGCGCAGAAGGCTTTGCCGGCGCCGGTGATGATGAGCACCTGGGCGGGGCTGCGCTCTACCTCATCCAGAGCGGCCATAAGTTCGTCCAGCAACTCGAAGCTCAGAGCGTTGCGCTTGTCGGGGCGGTTGAGGGTGATGGTGGCGATGGGGCCGTCGTTAGCGAGTGTGAGGTTCTTGGGCATGTGGAAAAGTTTGTAATTTAGCAATTTGTAATTGGTAATTTGGGATCGCAGCTGCAGCCCAAGAAATTACAAATTATAAATTAGTAAATTTTAAATTTTGCGGCGATCTCTGCCGAGGCCTTCAGCACATTATCCAGCGAACGCTGAATGGGCGGCGTTAGGCCGCGCTGCTTCAGCGCTTCCAGCACCTTCTCCGTGGGGATGTTGCCCACCAGTTGGTCCTGGGCGAAGGGACATCCTCCCAGCCCGCCCAGGGCGGAGTCGAAGCGTCGGCAGCCGGCGTCGTAGGCGGCCAAAACCTTGTCTACCGCCTGCTCCGGCCGGCTGTGCAGGTGCACGCCAATTTCCAGGTAATCATACTCGGCGAGCACTGCCGAGACGAGTTCGCGAATCTGCTGCGGTCCAGCTGCGCCCACCGTGTCGGCCAGCGAGATCATGTGGATGTCGGAGGATTCCAGCAGGCCCACCGCCTCCACGACTTCGTTCACGCTCCAGTCGTCGCCATAAGGATTGCCGAAGGCCATGGAAATGTAGACCACAACCCCGAGGCCGGCCTCGTCTGCCTTCTTCTCAATGGCTTCGAGTTCATCGAGCGCCGCTTCCAGGGTCTGGTGCTGGTTCTTTTCCAGAAACGTGGGCGAAACCGAGTAAGGAAAACCGAGGGTGCGTACGGCGTTGGTGGCAATGGCTCGCTCCGCGCCCTTGCTGTTTACAACGATGCCGATAATTTCCACGTCGTCGGGCGGATCGAGTTCCTCCAGAACCTTTTCCGAGTCGGACATCTGCGGCACGGCCTTGGGCGAGACGAACGACACTGCGTCAATGTGCTTGAAACCCGCGCCAATCAGCGCGTTCAGGTAGCTGGTCTTGACGTCGGTCGGAATCTGGCCTTGCAGCCCTTGCCAGGCGTCGCGCGGGCACTCGATGAGTTTGATGGTGTCGGCCATACACTTCTCTTAGGAAGCGGACGCTTGCTCGCAAGCCAGCAATTGGCACTTAGCAATTAGCATTTGGCCAGCCACGGTGATTGCCAACCCCGAAGCGCCGCACCGTTCAGGGGCCAAATGCCAAGTGCTAAATGCTAAGTGCTTGCTGACCACTGCCCACCGACCACTAGCCACTAAGTTTGCAGCACCCCTACCTTAAACTCCGCCACGTCGGGATTCAGCGCCGCCGCTTCCAGCGCCTCGATCACTGCCTCGCGCGTTTCCACGGGATCAATGATCTTGTCTATCCACAGCCGGGCGGCGCCGTAGCGCGGGTCCTGCTGTTCGTCGTAGGTCTTTTTTACCGACTGAAACAGATCGCGCTTCTCGTCGTCGCTCAGCTTCTTGCCGCCACGCTCCAGTTGCTTGATTTTGATCTCCACCAGCGTGCCCGCGGCCGATTCGCCGCTCATCACGGCGTAGCGGGCGCTGGGCCATGCGAAGACGAAGCGCGGGTCGTAAGCCTTACCGCACATGGCGTAGTGCCCGGCGCCGAAAGAGCCACCGATGATCACCGTAATCTTGGGCACCACGGAGTTGGAAACCGCGTTCACCATCTTGGCGCCCGCCTTGATGATGCCGCTCCACTCGGCGTCGCGGCCCACCATGAAGCCGTTCACATCGTGCAGGAAGATGAGCGGCACCAGGTTCTGGTTGCAGTCCATGATGAAGCGCGCCGCCTTCTCCGCTGATTCGGTGTACACCACGCGGCCGAACTCCACCCGCTTGTGGCCCTGCTCGTCCACCTGCTGCTGGTGCTGGGGCTGATTGGCGACGATGCCCACGGCAAAGCCGCCAATGCGGGCATAGCCGCAGACCACAGTCTTGCCGTATTCCGCCTTGTATTCGTCGAAGCGGCTGCCGTCCACCACCCGCGCAATCACCTCTTTCATGTCATAGGGACGTGCGGGATTGGCCTCGTAGATGCCGTATAGCTCTTCGGCGGAGTAGCGCGGCGGCTCGGCTTTCTTGTGGTCGAAAGGCGAGCGGGCGCGATGGCCCATCTTCTCCACCAGCGAGCGAATTCGCGCGATGCAGGCTTCGTCGCTGGGCTCGCGATAGTCCACGGTGCCGCTGATAGCGGCGTGCATCCTGGCTCCGCCCAGTTCCTCGGCCGAAACCTGCTGTCCGATGGCCGCCTGCACCAGCGCGGGCCCCGCGAGGAACAACCCGCTGCCTTCGGTCATGAGCACGTTGTCGCACATCACCGGGAGGTACCCGCCGCCGGCTACGCACATGCCCATGATGGCCGCGATCTGGGGAATGCCTTTCGCCGACATCACCGCGTTATTGCGGAAGACGCGGCCAAAGTCGTCGGTATCGGGGAAGACGTCCTCCTGCAGTGGCAGGAACACGCCCGCCGAGTCCACCAGGTAGATGGTGGGAATGTGGTTGTCAATGGCGATGTTCTGCGCTCGGATCACCTTCTTCGTGGTCATGGGGAAGAAGGCGCCAGCTTTCACCGTGGCGTCGTTCACGATGAGCATGAACAGGCGGCCATGAATGCGGCCAATGCCGGTGACCACGCCGGCGGCGGGCGCGCCGCCCCATTCCTCGTACATACCATAGGCCGCGTAGATGCCCAGTTCGAACAGTTCCGTGCCGGGATCGAGCAGCAGGGCGATGCGCTCGCGGGCGGTCAGCCGCCCCTTCTTATGCTGCGATTCAATCGTCTTGGGACCGCCGCCTTCCGAAATTTTCTCTTCTTCGTTACGCAGGCGCGTGACCAGTTCAGCCATCGCCCGCATGTTCTTTTCGAAGCGCTGCGAGGTGGGGTCAACGGTGGTGAGGAGAAGGTTGTTGGCCGCTTCAGAAACGGGCTGGGCACGGTCGGGCATGGGATCAGGCAAGCAAACTAGCTACGGTAATACAGGGGAGGGAGAGGGAGCAAACGGGAAAGGGAGCAGTTGGCAATTAGCACTCGGGACTTGGTCGTGAAGGATTGTTTCATATCGCCACAAAACCTCACGGCCAAATGCCCAAGTGCTAACTGCCAAGTGCAGACTGCTGCAGCCTATCGAACGCCCAAGCTACGGCATCGACCGCCACCGCGTCCACCAAGCCGATGCGCAGCGCCTCCTGCGCGCAAAGTTTTTCTGCGGCCACGAACATCTGTAATGCGCAGGACTTGCCCACCAGGCGTGGCAAGCGCTGAGTTCCACCCCAGCCGGTGATCAGGCCCAGGGCGGCGCCGCGATGGGCAAAGATGGCGTGCGGCGAGGCCGCGCGAAAGTGGCAAGCCAGCGCCAAATCCAGACCTCCGCCCATACAGTAGCCGCGAATGGCGGCGCAGACGGGGGCGGGGAAGCTGGCGATCGCATTCATCAGTTCCTGGCCCACGCGAGAAAACTCCAGCCCTTCCACACCGCTGAGGCCGGCAATCTCATGCAAGTCGGCGCCTGCGGAAAAGAACTTGCCATTGCCGGTAATGATCAGAGGCTGGGGATCGCGGGCGAGTTTGTGCACGGCGGCGGTAAGCTCCAGCACGCAGTCGCGGGTGAGGCGGTTGGTGGCGTCGGGCGACGAAAGTTGTAAGACGCGAACACCCTCGCGGATTTGTAATTGGTAATTGGTGATTTGTAATTTACCGTGGGCCACGGTTGTGGCGGGTTTCAATTACAAATTACAAATTGCCAAATTACAAATTCACTCAGCCCGGCTTAGCCATATTTCAACTTGCCTGGCGTCTTCCGTCAGCTCAAAATTGCCCACGCGCACGGCTTCGCCCAGGATGCGATGGCTCTCCGGATCGCGAGCCACGCGCGAGATCCACTGTCGTCCCACATCGTACTGATTGGGTGTGAACCATTTCTGCGGTAACACCTCCACTAATCCGGCGTGGGGGTAGAGCACGTAGATGGCGCAGGCAGCCTCATCGCGAGTTCGCGCCGGGTACGAGGTCAGCAGCAGAAGCTCGTCGAGCGTGCGGAAGGGCTCAGGAACTTCCACCTTGTGCACGCCTTCCGGCAGGGAGGAGCTGATTTCGAATTCGGCCAGGGGCTCGGTGGCGGAGTAAACCCGTTCGGTGGACTGTTTGAACCAGCCCACAATGTCCACAAAAGAAAACGCCTTGAGCTGGTCGGGATCGAAGCACAGCAGGCGGATGGTGCGCGGCTCTGGACACCAGATGCCGAACAGCTTCGGTGGAAGCTGGAAGGCGCGGCAGTAGGTGTTCAGCGCCAGGCGCGGCGTGTGCACTTCCTGCGTCAGGCCCAGGGTGACCAGGTAAGGCAGTTCTCCCTGCTCGCCATGATAGCGCCACTCAAACTCCTGGCCCGAGTTGGCTTGGACCGGGGGGAAAGTTTTCCAGTACCAGGGAGCGGGTCCGACAGCGTTTTCGATCAGTTCGCGTTGGCGGGTGGTCATCCCGCCGCCACTTTGTGCCCGCGGACGTGCCGGCGAATGAACTCCACAATCTCGTCCATGGAAGTGCCGGGCTGAAAGATGCCGCCGACGCCGGCTTTCTTCAACCCCTCCATGTCCTGGTCGGGAATGATGCCGCCCACCAGCACCAGCACGTCGTCCATCTTGTTTTCGCGCAGCAGTTCCATCACCCGGGGCACGATGGCGTTGTGGGCGCCGGAAAGGATGGAAAGGCCGATCACGTCCACGTCTTCCTGCAGGGCAGCGCTGACCACCATCTCCGGGGTCTGCCGCAGACCGGTGTAGATGACCTCCATGCCGGCGTCACGCAGTGCCCGCGCGATCACTTTGACCCCACGGTCGTGGCCATCCAGACCGGGCTTGGCCAGAAGAACGCGGATAGGGGCGGCTGGTCGGGCGTCTGCCGTCGCCGACATGATCTACATCTCCTGTTGAGCACCATGAGGAGTATTGGGTTCGATGCAGCCACCCGGGGCTGCCGTGGACGGCGAGGGCGGTGGCTCAGCCAGCTCCACGAGCACGTGGTGCGCA
>JBLMXE010000487.1:0-4695 GCA_050257615.1 Chlamydiota bacterium
GGGATCAGCAGCGCCAGGTCAAAGGCGTTGGCCTGGTACAAGCCTTTGAAAGTGGTGTCCAGCAGGTGGGTGCGGACGTAATTGGTTATCCCGTGAGGCGCAAGCAACAGCCCGAACATGAACTCAGCTACCAGGTACAGCCTCCACGCCTAAGTCCGCAATATGTCAAACGGCTATTGTATCTAAATCGGCTGACCAGCTAGCTGGGCGAGAACCCGGAGAGCTAGACAGCTAGTCAGCCAGCCAGCTTGTACCGTAAGCCGAGAATCCAGCTAAATCATTGCTAATTAAGGAAATACGTCCGGTAGAGCGTGTCTCGCTGCGCCGGCCGGAACCCGGCATCGCGAATAATCCGCCGCAGTTCCTCTTCGGTGGTGCAGTTGTTGACCCCAGCCGCTTTCACCACGTTCTCCTCCAGCATGACCGAGCCTACGTCATTGCCGCCGAAACGCAGCCCCAGCTGGCACACTTTCAGCCCCTGCGTCACCCAGCTCGACTGCACGTTGAGGATATTGGAAAGATAAAGCCGTGAAATGGCCAGCGTCTTCAGATACTCCACTGACGTGGCCTCATCCCAGTGCCGCCCGCCCAGCGCCGTGTTGGCCGGCTGGAAGCTCCAGGGAATAAACGCGGTGAAGCCTCCGGTTTCCTCCTGCAGCTCGTAGAGGCGCTGCAGGTGGTTGATGCGGTGTTCGTACCTCTCCCCGCAGCCGAACATCATGGTGCCGGTGGTACGCATGCCCAGCTGGTGCGCGGTGCGGTGTACGTTGAGCCAGTCGTCCGTCAAGCACTTCAGGCGGGCGATCTTGTAGCGCACTTCGTCATCCAGAATTTCCGCGCCCCCGCCGGGAATCGAATCCAGCCCCGCCTCGCGCAATCGCACAATGGTATCGCGGATGGTCAGCCCGCTGTATTCCGCGATGGCAATCACTTCGGAAGCCGAGTAGCAGTGTAGGTGCACCTGGGGAAAACGCTGCTTGATGCCGCGCAGCATTTTTTCATGCCAGTCAATCTTCAGGTCGGGATGCAGCCCGCCCTGCATGAGCACGCCCGTGCCGCCCAGCTCCACCGTCTCCCGGATTTTTTCGTAAATGGTGTCGAAATCCAGGATGTAGCCTTCCTTCGCCTTGGGCCCCTTCAGCGGCCGGTAAAACGCGCAGAAGGTGCAGTACTCGGTGCAGAAGTTGGTGTAGTTGATGTTGCGGTCAATGATGTAGGTGACCACGCCCTCCGGATGCAGCTTGCGCCGCACCGCGTCGGCTTCCATTCCGATGCCGATCAGATCGGGCGAGTTGAACAGCTCCAGGGCTTGGGCTTTGGTGAGGGACATAGCTCGAATTAGCAGGAAATATTGTACTGCACCGGGAATCCAACGGTCATCGCTGGGCAGTTGGCACTTGGCAATTAGCATTTGACCAGCCTCGTTCAGTGCGGGTTCCAGAGCCGGCACCAACCTTTATTGGCCAAGTGCCCATTGCTAAATGCCAAATGCCGCTCACGCCCTCTGCCGCCCCTTTCGCCTCTTCCCTGGTACCGGAAACTCCTCCACTCTCTCCCCGCGCTGCCGCTCCTGCCGCTGCACCCTGGGCCGGTACCACTTGAAGTAAACCAGCGCGGCAATCCCGCCCGCCACCCCCGCGGAAATCAAGCCATACAAAACCGGCTGGTAGTAGTGTGAAAGTCCGCTGATGATCGTCTTGCCGTACACGTGCCCCACAAAGGCCAAAGCAAAATAGCGCACTCCCCGCCCCGCGCTCAGGGCCGAAAGAAACTTTTTGCGCGGATACTGCAGTACACCCGCCGCCATCAGAAACGGGACCATGGGAAACGGCGGCGGCAGGATGGAGCCGATAAATACAGTGGCAAAGCCGCGTTTTTCAAACCGCTTGTAAACCTTCTCCGCGCGCTGCTTGCCCACCTTCTTTTCCAGCGTCTCCTCGCCACCCTTTTCCGCCAGCCGGTAGGTCAGGTAGCCCCCGATCACTGCGCCCACCACGGCCATAAAAGCGTAGTAGGGCCACCATTCCCGCCGGTGAGCCGAAAGCAGGATCACAAACACGTCCACGCTGCCCGGCAGGGGAATCAGCGAGTTGTCGGCCAGTCCCAGCAGGATCAGCCCCGGGCCGCCCAGCCGGTGCAGCCAGGTCCATACCGGATTGACCAGCAGAACTGCTATGAGCAGATTGCGCATGCCGGGACCTGACGCAGTCGCGGTTAGCTAGGAGCTAGAGGCTAGTAGCTACAAGCTTTAGAAGCATCATCCCGCCCGGAAGTTACTCAGGAAAGGTGCACGTCCGGCGTCTATGCCCGTCGCGCCGCAGGTTGCAGGAAGTTGACCGGCCGCAGCCGGTCCACGGCGCCGCACTCCGCGGCGTAGCGGAAGAACAGCTCCATTCCTTCCAGACACTCCTGATCCAATTGGTAATGGATGTTCCGGGTGAGATAGTCCTTTACTTCCCGGGGCGTGATCTCCAGGCGCACCGACCACTCGCGGGCAATCTGCTCCAGCGCTGCAGGTTCCAGTCCGTGGTCGCGCGAGGTCTGGAAAATGGCTGCCAAATCCAGCCTCGGCTGCATCTCCGCCAACGCTGCCTCGCGCACCGCCCAGAAGGCGAACACAAACGATTTGCCCGAAAGCCGCCGCCATTCCTCGGCCAAATCGAGCACCAGGTAGCGGCATGGGCCCAGCTTGAGGGCCGGATCGCCAATGATCAGCGCGGCATCGCATTCTCGCAGCATGGCCGCAAGATCGGGGGGCAGCGAGTAAAACTCCCGCCCTCCTCCCCACCATTTATGGAACAGCACCTTCGTCAGCGCCACCGAGGTCAGGGAGGAGTTGTCCGTGGCAATGGTTCTGATTTTTTCCAGCGGCACTTTGCTGATCAGCAGAATGGAGCGTACCGGCCCGCGGGCGGCAATCGCTACTTCCGGAATAATCACCAGCCCGGGAATGCTGTTGTAGGCAATGGCCGGGATGATGCCGATATCGCCCGTGCCTTCCCGCAGCGCCGCCGCGCACGACGAAGGCACGCTATAGAAAATGTCGAAGTCTTTGCCCGCATCGCCATGATCGAAATCCCACATCAGGGGAGCGGTGTTGAGATAGGAGATGGCGGAGATGCGTAGCCGGCGCATTCTGCAGGACTGCCAATTCTAGCAGACACGCAGGACTGTCTGCGCCTGCAAGCAATGTGACGTGGGCCCCCTCGCCCGCAACCGTCCTGTGCAGGAAAACTTCTCCCCAGGGCGCCGGGCTTTCATAAAAGCGCGGTTTCAGCCGCATGTGCGCGCCACATTAAAATTGTCATCCTGAGCTGTGCGACCGAGTTTTAGCGAAAAAGCGCGGCGAATGGACCCGCTTTTCGCTTCGCCACTCCTCGTGCCCGCCTGCGCACATCTGCCCTGTGCTCGGTAGTGATACATTTTGAGGTTCGGAAAAGCACCTCTCCACCTTCCACTCCGACAATGACCCCGACGACGTTACGGTTTTGCTGACCGCCAAGTCCAACGAAAACCAGACCCTGCTGCTCAAGCAGGAGATGAGCCAGGAGGAGTACTGCCGGCGTTTCATCGAGGACGAGAATGTGAAGGTCATCGGCAGCGCCCCCTCGAGATCACAGGGGAACGCGCCCGCCGGGCGGCGGCTTAGACTACCCTCCGGCTTACCCTGAACCTAGGGAGAGCCGCCCGGCTTCTCCCTCTGTTTTATCCTCTTGCCCATTGACAGTCCGAAAAACGGAGCGTAGGATTCCCGCCGTCCCCACGTGCCCCCCCCGGCGGAAGTGACAGAAGGAACGCCCCCAGACGGAGTTAACTTTTACACCGGCTTCATAGCGAAGCAAGGAGACTGTATGAAACGTCTCTCTGCGGTTACCGTGTTCCTACTTGCTATGGGCTTGTCCGTTCCAGCGCACGCCGACATTAAATCCTGGTGCCGAGCCTGCATTTGCGACAGCTGCGGGTATTCAACCACAAATGGAGACTATCAGTATCTTTCGGAGGCTCCGCCTGGCTCCTACCCCGCACGGGGAGATTGCGGCTGCGCGGAGTCTCACCTCACTGGGTGCTCCAGTTTTGGGATTTGCCAGACCTACGCCACTGATCCGAATGCAGCTACGGACTGCCCCAATCAGTTAAATGCCAGATGCTGTACTGGAGCCTATGACTGCGGTGGCTACTGCAAATCGTACAGCAGCCCCACGGGAACTCTTTCGGTGCCACTCACCATGTGGCAGCCCGACAACAGACCGGCCTACTCGGCCAAGCTACCTCCGGAGCAAACCATAGTCCCACAAACGCCGGACCTTAGAGATGTGGTGCGCGTAGACCCCGCGGAACATCCCTGGATCACCAGTACGACCTTGGTAGGTGATGTTTCCGCGATTTCCGAGGATGCCGGCTTGGTTCTGGCCTCCGAACGAAAGCAGTTGGCCGCCAAGGTCGGATGGAACGTAGCCAGCCGGCTGTTGCAAAACAGCGCATTTGTCAGCCCCTACGGAGCCCATATCCACTACCAAGTTCAGCGCAACGGGCCAGAATGGAAGTTCTGGTTCGCTCGGGAACAAAAGCCAGCCCAGCAAATTTGGCAGGTACCGGCAGCCGACAGGTTTACGCTGACGATAAATGGCAAGACGTGGAAGTTAGAGCAGGGTGACCTGACGCTTGGCGCTGGCACGATAAACCCCTAGGCGGGCA